>JAEOST010000457.1 GCA_016840245.1 Candidatus Thorarchaeota archaeon | reverse complement strand
CACCTATTGACAACAGGAAATTACCTAAGTTGAGTCCAGTCATTAGGACATTCATGTCAATTCCTAGAGCCCAAACTATCAGTTTGTATGTACCTAAGACAAATGTCAGAGTTGGGAGCAATCTCTTGTATTGGGAGGTCTCTTCTATGAAGACGTATTGCTTAAGGGCATCAAGTATCTCGAGGCGAGATGCACGATTTGACGGACGCCATACAGAGAATAATGCAAGGAACATACCCAATATTACGGATAGGATAAATGAAGTCGTGTTGTTACTGAGGACATCTAAGTAACTAATATTGGTCGTACCTGTTGCAACATATGCAATAGCAGATCCCAGAAAGAGTGACAGACCACCAGCGATAGCACCAATTATGCCGCCTTCAATGAGCAACATCCTTCGAACAGAAGATGGTGTGATCCCCTTTGTCAACAGGAGACCTATCTCTCGTCTTCTCAGATTGTACCCAACCTCACTGACCATTGTGCCTGTGAAATAGGCCATGAAGAATATTGGAATAGCCATTGCAATGAACTGAATGTTCATCATGAGCGAAATCAGCTGGTAGGCAATAAGTGGAATATCAAGCCCAGATGCAACATTAGCACCATACACCTCAACAACTCGTAGCACTCGATTTTCAACCACATCAATTCGTGCCTGGGACGCTGGAATATCATAAGGATTCAACAAAGAGGTACGATCTATCTGTATGTGTATACTGTTTTGGATTGATACTCCAGTAACACCGTCTTGCTCAATGAAACTCTCAATGAGTGGTTCAAAAGTCGTACTCCAATTAGTTACCATGAGATTGAACCCTGAGGTGAAACCCGCACCAAAAACTCTGAACAGACCAGCTGTTTGATCTCCAACTAAAGCACTTCTTTGGTCATTTGGAATATCCACAAAGCCAGCAATTGTGAAGTTCCACTCGACGGTCTGTGGAATAACTGTTGTATTGATCTCATAAATGACTGGTACTGAAATAATGTCATCCAACTGAAATTCGGTTTCATTCACTGACCCAACAACAACATAGGTCTCATTTGGTCCAAGAGATGAGCGTCCAGATACAAGACTCAACCCATCTGTCAAATCAGAATCCCACTCCATACCAACCAGGTCAATGTCAAATCCTGAGTTATTGTAATCGAACGTGAGCGTAGAAGTATGCGTCAGTCCTGTGATTCCCGATAATTCAGATATCTGAATCTCCGCATCATTGAATGTATCTTGATCCCAGTCTGAAAACTTAATTGTATCATCAGGTGGACCAAATCCGAAAAATCCTCCGGTACTGACTTCTGGAGAGTTTACAGTCATGTCATACATGACACCATCAAGAGAGGCTTGTAGTGCATCACGTGCTAAGAGGTCAGCTGCGACATTCGTGCTTGCAAAGAAAGTCGTAGCAACCAGAACACCTAGAGTCAAAGCTACAAAAAGTCTGTATGAGCGTGCCACTCTCTTTATCGCGTACTTGAACATCTTGTACCACGTGTCCTATTCTTAAGCGCCAATGTTTGATGTACGTCAAATGTTCGACATTTACCAAATATAAACGTTTGGTAATTCGCAGACACCTCAGCACATCAATGAAAACCTCAACATGAGTCCGCATTGTCAGTGGTTATTAAATGGACTGGACCTATCATCCATTAATCGGCACTTAAGTTTCTCCTCTTGTCATAGATACGTGCGAGTACTATAACAATCCCCATCGTAAGAATGCTAGTAGGTATAACAATGGGGGCGGTCACCGAAGGATCAATTGAAGGAGGATCCGGTGGATAGAAGTCAAGAGACTGGTGATAGCTTGAGGCCTTATTCATTCCCCAATCAAAGGTCTCGATGTAGACATCATAGGTCGCGTTTGCCCGAAGATGAGGAATCATCCCAGTGAAGAGTGTCCCGTTGTATGAGAGCAGGTGTCTCCTCTCATTTCCATCTCGCGAAACAACAAAAGAGACGTTCTCTAATGCGGAGCCCGTCCCTGATACATTTGCCCAAGCAAAGAAGCTCTCGTTCCAGTGTGATGGTTTATCAAAGCCCCAGCCATAAATCTCAGGTCTGAGCGTGTCATAGACAGAGGTCAGTATCTTACGTGTCCAGTTTGAAATAGAGAGAAGACTACCCCTGGCTGCTTTGGGTTTCAGGCTCAGTAGTTGGTGTTCAGCCCTTGCAAAGGCAGCGATGGCCGAGTTGATGCCAAAACGTGTCACTTGTCGAAGGTCGTCTGGAACAGACTCCATATCTTCTATGAACTGGTGTCGTGTAGTATATTCAAGTTGATCAAGGTACATCCTCCAGAGAGCAGACTTCTCAAAAGTTGAATACTCACCAAATTGCTCAAGACCTCCCATCACTCCACGACTGAAATCAGGAGTGAATTGAAGTCCCTCCGAAGTTCTATTCAGACCTAGTAGGAGACCTATCTCCTGTAGAATTGCATTTGATACTCCAGAGCGATTCTGACTTTCAACCTCATCAAAGACACGGTCCCACGATTTACAGATGAGGGCAGTTCTCTCTGAGCCAAGTCCAGTAGCGAGTAGACCATCAGACACCATGTGAATGTCGGAGCCAATAACTACTGTGACATTGAGGACCACGTGAGTTGGGTCTGCAGGGGTTGAAGCCATTAAGGATGAAAGGAGTGTGTCACCGTCCACTACTGTCCCATTAACGGTGGAGGTCACAGCGTTGTAGAATGAAGTGTTGAGATGGTTGTTTGTCTGCATTGAAGAGTAATCAACTTGAATCAACAGGTCAGTGAATTGAACCGCCTTTGCTAGTGAGTCAATGAGCATACTCTCAGATGTGAGCCACTTCATTTCTTCAATGTCCAGTGCATCACTCACGTTGAATACGTTTACATCAACAGTCACATTGGTGATTCCAGGACCTATCGCATTCTCAGATATGAGGCCACCAGCTCCAACAGCCGAGCTCGGGATAAACAAGTTTGTGACAACCTCAGAACAATAGTCTGCGAGATATCCTGAGAGATTGAGCTTCCCCTCTACTGAGTCAAGATCACTAACAGCCATCTTGTCTTCAAGATCCATGGTGTAGTGCTCAGGCCAAGATTGTCCAGGTTTGAGACTATCATTGTACCATAGCTGGGCCCATCGGAGATACCATTGGTCAGCACTGGGATCAAGGATGTACTTGTTGTAGCGTCCCCCTATTCCAGTGAGCTGAGGACTAACATCTGTGTTGAGTTGATTATCAAACTCGATTCGCGTCCAATCGACTGGAGAACCAGAGTCAGCATCAACATGGTCGTACTCGAACCAGTGCTCAGTAGTATGGTCAGGACTATCGAACTGGCTCAGATTCAGAACATAGAGCATCCAGCCTTGGTCATCATTACTGACATAGGGATTCAGATGGAACCATCTCTCAGCAGAAGTAGCGTTTATTGAACGACCACTTCGTGGAACTAGGATGTCAAGCGGCGTCGACGGGTCATCGATCATTGAATCAAGAGCGGTCTCGTTCAGACTTGAACCGATGTCTAGTCCGACTTTGGATTGGTTAGTAAGCCAGTTGTTTGTTCGATTTGTGTAGAGATCACTTGCATAGTGGACCTCATAGTCTACCCAGTGACGGACACTCATGTTACCATAGTCAATGTTGCCATATTCAGGTAGCTGCTCGATGAAGCTCTCATTGTTGATAGTACTTGGGTCATATCCTACGAAGACGACCTTCACTGGCCAATGCCTCT
>JAEOST010000456.1 GCA_016840245.1 Candidatus Thorarchaeota archaeon | reverse complement strand
TTGCTTCTGGTACTTCATCTTGGACTTCTTCAGTTTTCGCCTTTGCAACGTAATTATTCAACAAAAAATGAAATTCAATCTTATCATTTTCATCAGGGATAATGATATCGTATGTTGAAAGAAACTTGACCACAGTACACTCTACGCCGGTCTCTTCAAGCACTTCTCGTTGCACTGCTTCAATCTGTGACTCTCCTACTTCAACACCCCCACCTGGAAAACTCCAGAGACCTTTTCCAGGTTCTTTGTGACGTTTAACAAGCAAGATACCTTGTGGACCAAAAACAGCAGCGCCGACACCAGGAATTGGAAAGGATGGATATCTCCTATCTTCCATAGCATCTCCTCACGGCTTAGAAAGTTAGGAATCCTTTGGGCATCATAATGGTTGTACCACACTTTTCACAGTTAACGTCCTTGTATGGATCTATATCTGTGTAAAAGTCAAGATCGTGGCGGACACTATGTCCACATTCTTTACAATTAATCCGAACGTAACCACGTAGATCTAGTGTTTTCTGCCAAGCTCTGAGTGCTTTTTCCTCGTTCCCCATCTTATCGTACTCAATTGCTAGAGCTATCCATGGGGCTGCTGCTCCCGGATCATTGCGAGTCCATTTTAGGAGACAGTCCAATTGTCGGGATTTCCATCCAAGCTCTGAATAAGCATAACACAATCCGCGAAGACATTCTGTCGAACTATCCATGTGTAATTCAGCAGAATCAAGATACTTGTTACAATTATCAAGTTCTCCTTCTTGATGACAGATAATTGCCAATCTGGCTAAGGCTTGCACATTATCAGGGTCCATTTCTAAGACTGTTTCGAAATAACCACGAGCTTCATCATTTGATCCATTTCGCAATGTCATGATACCCTTCAGAACCAAAGACCGATAGTCAGTGGGATGTCTTGAGAATGCAGATTCTATAAGGGGAGCTGCTTCTACGATGCGATCCTGTAAGAGAAGTGTATACGCATAATTTGCAGTTGCAGTTAGCAGATCAGGATTTAGCTGATGAATTATATCCCATTCCACTGTTGCTTGAGTAAAGTCTCCAAGCCGGTATAGTGTTAGTGCGTAAGTGCCTCGCAACGACAAATCCTCTGGGAATAGCAACAGTGCTTCCTCGAGTGTTTTAGAAGCCTCTCTATAGTTGCCCTTGTCATAGAGTAACTTGCCAAGTTCACTCCAATTCTCAGCTTCGTCTGGATCCAAACTGATTGCTTGACGTAGTTCCTCTTCAGCATCAACCAGTTTGCCAATACCTCGAAGTGCACGACCTAAGAAAAGAGATACAACGCTATGGTCTTCAACCATCTCTTGAGCACGTCTTAGAACTTTGATTGCTTCCGGTGGACGATCAGCTTGACCATATGCGATACCAAGATACACCAATGCATCTGGATCAGGTTCGTACCCCTTTGCTAATGGCTCAAGAATCGTAATAGCCTCTGCTATTCTGTCTTCTTCAATAGCAACCATAGCCTTTCGGATCCCGTCGTCAATCAAATTCTCTCGTGCCTCGTATCTTATGGTTCATTTCAACGCGAGCATTCCGATTATAAGAGGGCATCGTTATGGCAAAAGTGATGAAAGACAATAGAATTTCGACTCCATTCACACTGCTTCATGCAGCAAGTCTACTTGGACAACGTACTCGAATCCTGAAATTCGCGGAAGCAATTCAACGAGTTGTCAAACCAGGAATGAGGGTAGTGGATATAGGTACAGGAAGTGGAGTACTAGCAATGCTTGCAGCTCAAGCAGGGGCGGCAGAGGTTACAGCACTAGACATCAATAAAGACTCAATAGAATATGCGATAATGGCTGCAAGAATGAATGGTTTGGAGGATAGTATTAATTTTCTAGTTGGACACTTTCTTGATTTCAGACCTGAAGAGCGATATGATGTAGTGATTTGTGAAATGCTCTCTTCTATGATGCTGGTTGAACAACAAATTCCAGCTTCTAGACATGCGATGTCACATATCATGAAACCAGAGGGAGTACTGATACCGAGTTTCGTCACAGTCTATGTAGCACTTACACAGTGTGAGACCATTTGGAGTAGGTTTAGAGTTCATCAACTGAAGTTTCCAAGATTACCTCAAACAATATCCAAAGAAGATGCAACGGACCTCTCCGAATTAGCAGAGGTTGTTCAGTTTGATCTTATGAATCTTGAAGAGGAAACAACAGTTGATACTACACTCAGACTAAAAGCAATTCAAGATGGAGAGGTTCACGGGCTCATAGGTCTCTTTGATGCAGTGGTGCACGAGGACATCCGATTAATTCCCGAGGATGGTTGGAGGGAGTTATTCATACCATTTGAAAAATCAATTCAGGTTTCAGAAGGAGATGAAATCACTGTGAATCTAAAATTTACACCTGGAGAATTAAATACGCTTTTTGTTGAACCTGAATGAAAAATAGTCCTTAAGAGATAGAGGCACATTTTTATCAGATAAAGAAGGCCATTCTCACGAGTTGTGACCATTATGGAACTCAAAGGCCCTCTTTGTTACGTGCTGGACTACGATGATATTGCAAATTATGCATATCAGACAGCTTTGAAAATCAGGGAATCTAACTGGAGACCTGATGCAATTATTGGTATCGCTAGAGGTGGATGGGTTCATGCTAGAATCCAATGTGACCTCCTTGGAGTGAAGAATCTCTTTAGTGTCAAAGTTGATCACTGGGGAGTTACGGCGCATAAGGATGGTAAGGCAAGACTATCTTGTCCACTAGTTGGAGACGTCGAAGGAATGAAGGTTCTTGTCGTTGACGATATCACT
>JAEOST010000455.1 GCA_016840245.1 Candidatus Thorarchaeota archaeon | reverse complement strand
GTCCAGTCCAAGCGAGTCACACTCTCAGGTTGTTTGAGAGTCGGCCAACATTAATAGCAATATAATAGTGTTTAGCTCGTACTAAATACCAATGATTACGGCTTGAGGGTGTAATAGAATCAAGTTCCAAAGAAAAGACGTCTTGCACGACGGCGACGTTCTTCCTCACTCTCATCCGATTCAGGTGGTGGGGGAGAGGGGGGTGATTCACCTTCTACATCTTTGACTTCTTCTTCTTCTTCTTCAATCTCGACTTCTTCTGCAATAGAGTCTTCATGTGGACTCCACGTTGTAGGTTCCTCTCGTGTTTCAGGAGGGGGTGAAGATGGTTCTAGTTCTTCAGATTCATCAGGTGTCATGGTTTCTTCATACTCATGCCAAGTGAAGCTTGACTCAGTGGGCGGGGCAGGTGGGGTATCGCCAAGTTCTGATTCTACCTCTTCCTCTGAAGGCGGGATTTCTGGTTCAGGAGGCAGCTCTGCTTCCGAACTATATGCTTCGATCACAAGTGGTTCAGGTTCTGCAACCTCAAAATCACTAGAGAAATCTCGTGGTTCAGAGTCATGTTCGAGGTCATCTATACCCTCATCCGAGCTAGATGTGAATTCATCTATTGTAATTCCGTGTTCGGGAATATCAGGTATTTCAGGTTCATCAATAACTGATATTGGTTCACTGTCTGGTTCTGCTAGCTCCTCAGATGAATCTTCAGGACGTGAGTAACCCATGGCGTCACTGAGAGGAGTCTCTTCAAACTCTAAATCAGCTTCAGTAATAGGTTCATCAATCTGAATTGGAACCTCATCGCTGAATTCAGTACCATCGACATCAATTTCTTGTTCGTCTTGATCCTCGATGAAAGTAACTCCCAATTCGCGACTCAGGCACGATTTACATCTCTTCGCTGATGCAATCAACCCATCAGCGATAAACTGCTCCAATGGCTTTGCTCGATCAGAGTTTCTCTTTGACCATCTTACGAATGAATCAATCATTCTTAGGGCATCGCGTACGCCCATCCAGTAGTCCTCTGATTCTCTCTTTTCTCTAGTCAATATGACAACCTATGTGGGTTTGAGAAAATTCTGAAAAAAGGCTTTGTATCACGTACATCTATTCTGATTTCTCAGAACGTCGTTCAAAAATCTCCTCAACTAGTTCCTCGAATAGATGAGAAATCTCTTTCTTCTTATAATCATCAACGGAAGATTCAATGATAATGACCCTAGTGGGAACATTAGCGCCTATGTTTTCCCTAATCTCGTTACGGTATATTGTTTCAATCTCAGGATCTGCTTCCCGCATGACTATCATTGCACCACTTGCACCCTTGTATGTTACTGACAGGAGAATATCCATTGCTGCATGCTGTGGTGACATTATCAATGCTCGAACATCAGTCTCGTCCATTTCTAGGCCACCAGCACCTATTCTTATTCCATCAACAGCAACAACACTCTGATTGAATACTGAAAGAACCTGTTCGAGAAGCTTGTCCTCTGGTCCAATAACTGTGATTTTGAAGAGGTATCGGGGTTTGTGACCGTTGTTGTTCTTACTCATAGCAATACACCACTAGGAGCTGTATCATCTTAACTCTATCTGAGAACGCTAAGTTGACAGCAGCTTGATATTTCTTGTGTACAATATTCAGGACACAATTCATAAAAGAAATCTAAAGCCTGAAACTATTGAAATAGCAATGCCAACTGTAGATGATGTATTTGAAAGCCTGAAACCGGTGATGGATCCTGAGCATCCCATATCAATTACAGATCCAAGGATGAAGATTGTAGAACCAGACTTCATTAGAATCATTGATGATATGATAAGAGTCAGATTTAAGCCAACAACACCATATTGCCCAATGGGAGGGCTCATTGGTATACTCATTAGGCATCGACTTGAGCAGGAGTATCCAGAGAGTACTGTACAGGTACTTCTTCTCCCCAATTCTCACTCACAGGAGGAAGCAGTCAACTCGATGATAAATGACGATGAGAAATACAAGAATGTTGTTGAGCAACTGGAAGCAAGAGGTATGGTTTGATTGAGTCAGTCTTTACGACTTGTATTTCTAGGATTTCTACTTGTAGTGATTGGAATCTTCATTGTTGCGCTTAGTAGCATAAACGATGCAGGCGGATTCATCTACGTATTTCCGTTCTTCTTTGTTTCTGGTGATTCTGCCCTTCCAGCAGCTTTCATACTGATATCCGCCCTAGCTACAATAGCATACTACTACTATGTTTCAAGATCATTTATTCGAGATTCAGCTACATACGAGGGCACCTTCAAGTGT
>JAEOST010000454.1 GCA_016840245.1 Candidatus Thorarchaeota archaeon | reverse complement strand
TGTAGATACAGGGGATGTGATAATCACTGACCATGAAGATCAAGTTGAATTCCATTACATTGTCAATGTCTACCTCTTCCAAGCTACAACAGATGAATACGTCGTTAATGAGGGAAGTGATATTCAGTGGTTTCACCCCGAAGCCTTACCAGTACATGAAATGGTTGAGAGTGTAGCCAAAGCCATGATGAAACTGCAGAGTCATCTAGAACAAGTCATGTAGATATTCCTGCAAAATCCTTAACACATCACTTATGTCTCAATTGGAGTGGGAGATATAGATGAGCTTCGTTAGAACCTTGAAAGAAGATCGCCTCTTTGAGAAACTTGATTCTGCAGACTTCTACGGTACAGAGACACTTTCAGTAATCTGGGAGACAAAACAGGAGATTGTAGAGAAACTACTTCCTCCACCTCTAGAGCCCTTTGAGTCACCAATAGCAAGAGCCTATGTCTGTAAGTTTCCAAAGACAAACTTTGACATCAGTTACCAAGAAACTGCACTTATGCTCTTATGTCAATACAAGGGAGTTACGGGAGTATACATTCTCGGAATGCATGTTGACAATGACATAGCAATGGCGTTGGGTAGGGAGATGTTTGGGTATCCTAAGAAGATGGCAGAGATCAGTCTGAAGAGGAGGGTGGGTGCAAGTGGTTGGGGAAAACGACGAGGAGTCAAGGTCATTGATCTGGGAAGTAAGATTATGAAAGGTATCTCAGAGGAAGAGGCAATTGAGATGCAACTAGGTCCTGATGAGGACAAGAATCCAGTCTTTCTCTTCAAACACTTTCCCGCACAGGATGCTGATGGTTTTGATTACAAACCTCGACTAATAAGAGGGGATGTGGCGTACTCACGGAAATCAATAGCAGTTGGACACGGAAATGTCAAATTGGAGTCATCGAAGTATGATACATGGGGCGAGGTCGAGGTGGTAAAGGTTTTGGGAGCCACCTACTCAATACAGGACACATCCATGTTGAAGGGCGAGGTTCTTGAAGAAGTAGAAACAGATTCCTTCAAACCCTATTCCTACTTGAAGTGGGACTGACGTCAATCTGTATTAGTAAGATCCTCAAGACCAGAGGCGGACTCAACAAGGCATTTACCTTTCTCTCCTAGGATGATGATACCTACGCTTGAAGTAAATCTGGGATATCAAGACACGCTGATTAGTCAATCCACCAAACGAGTATGGTATGTTTTGAAATGGACGTATCGCAATAGATAATACGTTTAGAATACTGGTGTCTAGCGGTGAAGTATGCCAAACATCACTAGAGAACAAAAGATACTGGCAGGATTTCTGATTACAACGGTTGTTGTAGTTGGTATGCTGATTGCAGCTGATAATTGGTTTCTGTCACAGGGTGAAATATCCTCAGAATTTCCAGATTTCATCACAAGTAATCAAGATTATTTTGTGACACGGATAGGGTCGGTTCCAGCCATCGACCGAGATACCTATCGTCTTGAAGTGAGAGGTCTCGTTGATAATCCAATGATCTTCACACTGGATGAGTTGCAGGCATTGAATTTGACAGAGTTTCCATTGACCGTGGAATGTATTGGCAATGGGATAAATGGAAAATTAGTGGCCACAGCTGTTTGGAAGGGCTTCAATGTGTATGAGCTACTACAGTCATTAGGCATCTCAGAGGGAGCAACAGGAGTCAGATACTTTGCTGCTGATGATTATTTTGCATCACATACATTGGACCAAGTAAGGAATAACAATGTACTTGGAGCATTGTATATGAATGACGTAGAAATCCCGCCTATACAGGGATTTCCACTACGAATCTTAAATCCGGGATTTTACGGTGTTAAACAACCGGCGTGGGTCATTGATATTGAGGTGATTGGCACACCTTTGGAGGACTTTTGGGACGACTATGGATGGGACACTTCACCACCGATGGAGATTGACTCAAAGATATTCTTTCCTCAGGGAACCGTTTCTGTGAATGTTGATCAGGTTCTGAAAATTGGTGGATGTGCATTTGGTGGCACTCGTGTCAAGCTAGTAGAATATTCGATAAATGATGGATTGACTTGGACCAACGCACCGATAGTCCAACAAATCGATGCAGACAATGTTTGGGTATTTTGGGAGATTGATGTTAGTTTTGCTGATGCTGGTCAAATCACTCTTCAAATACGAGCCACAGATATCAATGACAATCAGCAAACCAGAATTGACAGTTCATACCTCGATGGAACCGGTACTTGGCCTCAGCTGGTCATCAACGTGACATAGTTAGGAGTTGGAGTCTTGCCCTATAGATAAGAGTAACAGAAGTAGATTCTAAATTTCAACAAGAGATGGCCGTAGCGTCGATATGACCCCTTATTTAGATAGTAAAGGCGCATTTTAATTGAAGTATCTTCATGACTTCGTGAGTACTTCCGTTCGAGCAAGCATAAGTGAAGTCAGATGAGAGAGAATAGAATCCTAATTATTAGTAGTTTCTTGATTGCAGTTCTATTGAGTATCAATGTAGGAAGTAATGTAGATGCTCTGTCAGCTCCCATGATAGAGATAACCGAGATTTCCCATGTACCAACAAATGGCTGGGCGGCCAGTGTTCGTGTACAAGATGATATCGCATATGTGACCGCATCGGAGGGTGGTCTGTATGTCATGAATGTTTCAGATACCTCGAATCCATCAGTACTGAGTCAATACAATGAGTCTATTGATCACATACACGGCATTCATGTTGATGGTGATGTGGCATACCTCGCAGACTATACAGGTGGTCTGAGGATTGTCAACGTCTCAGACCCAACAAATGTGACACAGATAGGACTATTCCATGATGGAGGGGAGGTAGGTGCATTCACCATTGTTGATGACCTTGCATTCATTGCTGACTTTGAAGATGGTCTTGAGATCGTGAACATCTCAGATCCGTCACTACCTGATGAAATAGTTCAGTATGATACAAACCTCAGCTACATCTTCAATGTCGAGGTAAACGGTGATCTAGCGTATGTTTCAGACTTCATCTCAGGAACTGAAAAGGCTTTGAAGATTCTCGACATCTCCAACGTGTCAGCAATTGAGGAACTCGCTCACTATACTGTTGATGGTGAGGTCTTCTCCATAGATTTTGATGGGGATGTGGCCTATATGATGTGTTCATACGGTGGTGTGAAGATATTCAATATTAGCAATCCACTATCATTGACACAGATAGGTGGTTACTATGATGGAGCAAATGCAGTAGACCTTGAGTTCTATGAGGGGTACATGATTGTGGCAGATGGGAGTGATGGCCTGGAAGTCTTGGACATAAGTGATGTTTCTAATGTCACTGAGATTACACAGTATAATGAGAGACCCCATGTTTCAGATATCACATTGGTCGATAACCTGATCTTTGTGGCCAATGCTGATGAGGGTCTAGTGATTCTTCAGATCGAGATACAAGCAGAGAGTACAACCACAACGGTAGTATCCAGTACAACAACCACAGACACCACAAGCACAACTGTTAGCACTCCAACCGAAACAACGACTACAAGTTCAACACAGTCTTCATTTCCAATCGAGCTTGCAGTGGTGGCCATTGGAGTAATTCTGGTACTCTGTATTGTGATAGTAGTGCGATACAGGAGATAGTACATCTACTCCTGTACTAGTATGAAGTCAATGAATCTTGTTCCAGGGCCACATGAACACTGGAAGAAATACCCTAAGACATAGGTAGGAACTCCAGTTGAGAGGGATACATTGGCTTCGTACCCATCCACCTCATAGACCGTATTCTCCTCGTACCCAATCCAGAGTGACTCAGATGTCTTCCTAGTAGCTATTAGATATTCGACCATGGTGACCGGGAGATCCAAGAATTCCTGTGGAAATGAATCCTCAATCCAGTTCCAGGAACCAAGTGGCAGAAAGCCAAATGAAAGAACAGTTGAGAGTTGGTCGTTCAGACTGGTTGTAAGTGCGCTACCATTTGGATATGTACAACTAACCTTGACATTATCAAGCAAGAGGGATATGAAAGAGTATTCAGATCGTATGGTTGAAACATTGGGAAGGGATGTAATTGCAACTTGTATCTCGGAGTTGTTCAAAGCCACTATTGGATCGTCTGGCCACTCCTCATACATCTCTCCGTAGATCCTGATGAGGTAGTGGAATTCATCGCCCTCCTCAACACCCCAGTAGAACTGCGGATTTTGAGTAGTGGTCGATGTAGTTGTAGTGCTTGATGTTGTTGGACTTGTACTGATTTGAGTTGTTGTGCTTGTAGTTGTGGATACTGTTGAGGTTACAGTATGCGAGGGATCAGGTGAATAGAGCAAAGATCCCACAACAATCATCATGACTAAAGAGAAGACGACAACAATCCCCATAGTCCGCCTCAATCTTTACACCACATCATTTCCTTAAGACACACCAAGATATCAGTCTGGTTGTGAACCAATTCACACAATAAACAAAGGGATATTCGATTTCCTTGACTGCAGCTTCAACATACAATGGATGTGCAATCAGCACCACAAGAGCACTTAAACTCACTAACACTCTACAGTATCTGGAACGGAGATTTGATGTATGTTAGCCTTCCCCCCATCATTCAATATTGTCTACATCTCACTCGGATTGCTTTTTGCGACTGTGTTCTTTATTGACAAGTTGGCTAAACTACGGAATCCAAAGCTAATAATTCCACTCCTAATTATTACTACTATACTCATAACTCCGACTCATATTTCCTCAGTCAATCAACTTGAAGCTTACAGTGAAGGAGAGATATTCATAGATGGGCAGTATTGGACATATTCATTATCTCCAGGTGAGGTCGTATATCTAGGTCAATTGTCAAATCTGCATGCCAGGGCTAGTTTCTGGGTAGATGTCTATAGCAGTGGAACAGTGACAATCAGTCTAGTTGATATGAACACACCAGAAGTTCGGTATTCTGAAACTACTTTGCATGTTGATCCCAATGGCGTG
>JAEOST010000045.1 GCA_016840245.1 Candidatus Thorarchaeota archaeon | reverse complement strand
TCAACATAACAGCTTTTCGACGGGCTACTGCGTTTGCCTTTGATAAGCAACTTATTGCAGATGAGGTATGGGATCACTTGGCGCAACCCTTAGATTCCTGCATCCCTCGACAAAATCCGTTTTCATGTGAAGGTCTGCTACCCTACACCTACTACTCTGCTGACAATGATACGGGAAATCAACTCCTTGAAGATGCTGGGTTCAGCATTGATCCTGTAACAGGATTTCGACTTGATCCTCATGGTGATCCATTCAATGTGAAAATAGAAGTCGCCCAATCATCCAACATAGCTATAGAATGTGGAGAGATATTCGCTGCAGGTCTCAGTGCACTTCATATCAACGCTACATCGGTACCAACTGAATTCTATGAGTATCTGAATAGACTCCATTTCCACGGTGACTTTGATGCATGCTTTATTGGTCGGGGCTTGAGTGGAAATGATGTCACGTGGATGATATACGAGTATGAACCGGATTATTTTGATGATGATGATTTATGGTACAATTTTCCTAACTGGTCTAACTCCACATTTCACAGTTATAGGGATCAACTGATACACTCAACAAGTTTTGAGGATGTACGTGATGCAGCTCTTGCTATGCAAGAAATCTGGGTGTATGAGTGCCCAGAGATTATTTGTTATCAAAATGAATACGTTTCAGCTTACCGTACCAACCGATTTGAGGGATTTGTGAATGACCATGAAGAGGGGGTGGGTGATTTCTGGACATACTATCGAGCCCATTTGATGGATGGAATCTTTGGTGGCAATCTTAGAGTAGGCACGCACACCACTGTGCTACTTAACTTCATGGTGAGTGTGTCATGCTATTGTGAGTGCTTGCTTGATGAGAAGTACGACAATTTACTACGATATGGTCCAGACGGAATTGAAGTGCCATGGCTTGCAGAATCCTACATCATTGAAACACATGAAGACAATCCTGCTATTCCTGATGGTTACACACGTTTCACATTTGATTTAGTTGACAATGCGACATGGAGCGACGGTAATCCACTAACAGCTGAAGACGTTGCATTCAGCTTCAACTTCTACCGAGAATCAACTAGCAATCCGTATGGTATTGATTTAACAGAAATGACTGCTGCATATGCACCTACTCCCTTTCAAGTAATCATCGAGTTCTCTGCAGAATCATACTGGTTCTTGGAGTCTATAATCTCCAAACCAATTATCCCTAAGCATGTGTTCATTGAATTTGGTCCTGAAGAATGGATGACTTGGAATCCAGATCCGATGATGGAACCGATGGTGACTTCGGGTCCGTTCATTGTAAGCAACTCAACGAGTTATGAGTTGACAGTGCTTTCTTGGAATCCAAACTACTATCATTCACCTGACAGAACAGAAACCTACACCTCGACATCGTCTATTTCAAGTTCTACAACTACCACGATATCCAGTACCACGTCTACCACGATATCCAGTACTACCTCTTCTAGTATTAGCACAACATCCACAGAAGAACCTACAACTTCAACCACGCCAACAACTTCGGGCAGCTGGTTCAGCCAATATATGGCTGCTATTGGACCTGCGATCTTTACGGGATCCTTAGTAGTCATCGTAGTTGTTAGTGGTCTCATCATTCGAGAAATTCGAAATCGTTAGTTTGCTGCAAAGTATGACATGATTTATCTACTTTCTATTTGTATCAAGACTGCAGTCCTTCGTGAATATACGATGGTTGTCTGAGGTAAAACAATGTCTGAGAAAGTAAAGAAGTTCGTTAGTGTAATTGGCGGAAAGTTAGACGTAACTTGCGATGAGTGTAAAGGGAAGATGCGTCCTGGTGGCCATTATCAGATGGATATTGAAGGCAAGGCCTATCAGTTCTGTTCTGAGAAATGCATGGAAGCCTATGAAGCTAAGTGATTATAATATTCTGAGGACTGGTACGCATCAAGTGCCAGTCCTATACATTTCTTCTAATTTTTCTGTTTACCCCTAATTTCACAAGAGTAATATTCATTCGTATTCATTGTATGTACTACTCAGGGGATGAGTAAAATGGGGTTCGCTAAGAAGAAAGGTTTCGTAATTGCTTTTCCTATCCTACTGGTCTGTCTGATTGCTTGGACTCTAATTCCTACTTTAGCAAATTCAGAACCTGATGGTTCTAAGAACGGTCCATATGTGGATAGAATAGTTTACAATGTGATTGAAGGTGATGACCAACAGGTTCTTGCCCTCCTGAATAATGAGGTTGACCTTATTGGAGATAGGGTTGACCCAGCTCACTTACCAACATTAGAGGCAGCAGAGAATGTTGATGTTGTCCCAACGATTCGGAATGGTTATGGATATATCACCATAAACACTCAGAAGAATCCATTCAACTATACAGCATTCCGAAGAGCCCTTGCATTTGCATTAGACAAGCAGGCAATCTCAGACGATGAATGGGATGG
>JAEOST010000453.1 GCA_016840245.1 Candidatus Thorarchaeota archaeon | reverse complement strand
CATGAAGACAAAGAGAAATTGGTATCAAAATCAATCAGACACTGTGGAGACTGCATCAGTAAAGACAGTTCGTTAATGGAGTTTGCATTGACTACTCATCAGAATATACGTATCAAGGAAGGTCTTGTGTCGCAAGTACCTGCAGGGGGTTCGATTGTCTGCCCTGACTGTGGAAACCACTGCAAACTTGAAGAAGGTGATATTGGATTCTGTCATCTTCGTATAGCACGCGATGGTAAAGTCACAAAGAGATACTCAGAGAAAGCTATGGTGTCATGGTATTTAGACCCATTACCAACTAACTGCGTCGCCGACTGTGTATGTCCAGTGGCAAGTGGTGTAGAACTTGGATTTGGAAGGCAACGACTCAACAACCTCGCTGTATTCTATGGTTCGTGTAACTCAGATTGTCTATTCTGTCAGAATGCCAGTTTTCGAGAGATGATGGCAAAAGGTCAACCATTGAAGTCTCAAAGAGAGGTCGCAGATGCTGCAAATGATAGAACTGCGTGTGTCTGTTACTTCGGTGGTGACCCTGCATGCAATCCAGAACATTCTCTCAAAGTGTCACATTTACTTGTTGAGGAAAGAGGAATTCGAGTCTGCTATGAAACAAATGGGAATATCTCCGCGAAGTGGCTTGATAGAATCTCCGAAATAGTGAGAAAGAGTGGCGGTACTATCAAGTTTGACCTGAAGGCTGTGACTCCAAGTATCTATACCACACTTACAGGTATTGCCAATTTAGTTGCACTTCGAAATTTCAAGACCTTAGCAACTCAGGGAATGAATAGAGAAGGCGAGTTCTTAGTCGCAAGTATCCTCCTAGTGCCAGGATATATCGGAGTCACCGAGGTTCGCAAGATATGCGAATTCATCGCAGAATGTGATACTTCTATACCCACAGCACTGCTTGGATTCTATCCACATCACGCGATGACAGACCTACCTAGAACGAGTAGAGATCATGCCATGGCGGCTCAAGAGGCAGCAAAGGATGCAGGATTGACGAATGTCAGAGTTGGAAACCAAGCACTCCTCTCTAATGAAAATTACCCCTTTGAGTAAACTTACATGGTGTCACGAACAGCATTCTTATATCACCTGATTTTGCGAGCTGCGTATCAGGAGGTCGTCACATGCCAGACTCTCTGACCCGAGAAACCATTGACTCAGAAGATATGGATCCAGAATTTGTAGATACTCTTGTTGCGGCAGGGGCAGATAGAATTAGAACCTGTATTCAATGTGGAACCTGCTCCAGCGTCTGCCCAAGTGGGAGACGTACAGCCTTTCGAACACGCGAATTGATGAGAAAGGCACTCCTTGGATTGAAGGATGAAGTTCTCTCAAGTCCAGACCTATGGCTGTGTGCAACCTGTTTGACCTGCCTAGAACGTTGTCCTCGAGAGATTAAGACAACTGATGCCATCATTATCATGCGAAATATGGCAGTTGAAGCTGGCTTTATGCTCCCACAACACAAGAAAGCCTCACAAAAGCTTCTTGCTACAGGTCATGCAGTTCCAATCGATAAAGCCAACCAAGAGATGAGAAAGGAGTTGGAGCTTGGAGAGATTCCACCGACTGTGCATTCAGATGCTAATGCCCTGAAACAGGTTCAGGAAATTATGAAGAAGACTGGGTTCAAGGAACTCATAGAGGGTTCTGATTCAGAGGTGGAGGCATAATGACCGAAACACAGACCTACTCTCTATATCTTGGATGTGTAATGCCAAACCGCTTTCCAAATATCGAGAAAAGCATTCGAGTTGTCCTTCCAAAACTAGGCATTGAATTAGAGGATCTACTTGGAGCAAGTTGTTGTCCTGCTCCTGGAGTTATTCGTTCGTTCAGTGAACCAACTTGGTTAGCACTTGCTTCAAGAAATCTGGCCTTGGCTGAAAAGGCTGGACATGATATCATAACAGGCTGCAATGGATGCTATGGTACATTCAAAGAGGCTCTGAATGAAGTGCGTGAGAAACCGGATCGACTGAAGGAGGTTCAAAAAGTCCTCAAAGATGTCGGAATCATGTATGATGCAGAAGTTGACGCAAAGCATCTCATAGAGGTCATCTATGAGTTAGGACCTGATGAGATAAAGAAAAAGGTGACCCACCCATTTGAGGGAATACGTGTTGGGGTTCATTATGGCTGTCATCTTCTGAAACCAAGTAAACTACGACCGTGGAAACAGACCCAACGACATACATTCCTTGATGAACTTGTAGAAGTCACTGGGGCCGAGAGTGTGAAATACAAGGACAAGTTTCTCTGTTGTGGTGCAGGTGGAGGAGTACGAGGTAGCAATGTACCAGTTAGCGTTGATATTGCCAAAGAGAAGCTTGACAACCTGCTAGAAGCTGGTGTTGACTGTATACTGAATGTCTGTTCATTTTGTCATCTCCAATATGAAGTATCTCAGACTCAGTTGAACAAAGAACTTGGAGAACAAAAGTACAAGATTCCTGTAATTTATTACACTCAGCTACTCGGACTCGCGATGGGAATAGATCCCAATGAACTTGGGCTACACAAGCATGTAATTAGCACGGACTCTTTCATTGAGAAGGTGCTAGGCTAAGGTATTACATCCAACGTCTCGATATGTAATAAGCCACAACTGCTAGGATAGCGCTTCCAATAATTGCAGTGGCAATTAGTATAGCTGAAACAACAGTTGGAATACCCGTTGCTGTAGGAGTGGTAGATGTTGTAGCTGTAGTTGTTGTGGTGGTAGTTGTAGTTGTTGTGGTAGTTGCTGTAGAGGTAGGAGCAGTTGTAGAAGTCGGCTCGGTAGTGGTTGGAGTGGTACTTGTGCTTGTAACAGTAGTCGTCTGGGTTGTTGGTTCAGTAGTGGTTGTAGATGTAACCGTGGTTGTTGGAGTAATTGTAGTATCACCAGCGCGGAAAGGATTATCTGAACGATCTGCGCCAACGAGAATCCCATCAGACACACGAACTTCAAATATGTACTTGCTGAGATTCAGGAAACCTGTACTATTCCAAGGATACCAGTAATCAGAGATACCTGAAGAAATCAGTTGAAAACTGCTTCCTAAGTCAGATGAAAGTAGTACTTCAAAAGTTAATTCCTCATCCACATTAGTATCCCAAGCGCTCCAAGTCACATTATTGACACCAGTCCAAATCTCACCACCATTTGGCGTTAGGACGGTCACATGCGGTACAAAGAAATTCCCTATGAATACGTTAGGTACTTGTTTATTTTGAATTGAGCCATTATTTAGCCACGCAGTCATATTGATCAGACAGGTATGATTGCCACCCAAAGATCTTGTGTCAATTTTGACAGTATGCCCATCGGCCTCTTCAGAGATTGACAATGGTACTGCTGTAGCATTCACAACTATTTTCGTATGGTTGACATCCTCAGGAAAAGTCCAAGAAATGTTGAGGATAACATGGTCGCCAATCAATGATGCGCCAGAAGCAACCGGCGTTTTAGTTTCATTCCATAGTGAATAGTATGTAAGATTGAAATCACCCTTAAACGAAGGAGTCATCCTAGCAATTGGACTAATGACTTGAGCCGCTGGCTCATGGTCAACAACCGCTACTGGCAATAGCAGGACTAGGAGTGTCGTGACGACAACTATCATCCTGAATGCCATCTTCGTCTTTCTATACATAGCAAATCCTCTAGGTGAGGAAGTCAAATGATTCCTAATCCTATCTTGAATCAATTTGCAGATAGTTCTATTTTTAGAACCTAGTCCTCGTCTTCTGGAAATGGCTGTTCCCTCCAAATGCTAAGTGCCTCATACCAGAGTATCATACAGACAGACCCCAGGAGGCCAATTATGAACCCAGTGTACCAGTCGAAGTGTTGCCATAACATCGTGGCTAGTGCTGCAGTGAGAGATGTATAGAAAGTGGCATAGAACAAGAATCGTGGAATCATCAGACGGCCACGACCTATGAATTGTCTCAACATCCCAACCCTAACATCACGAAGGATTGTGTATTGTCCATGAACATCTTTGTCAACTAAACCGAATGTCTTCAAGCGTTCCAAATGATGCATTGAGAGAGAGGGACTAGAGAGATTAGCACCCCGTTGAATCTCTCTTGCGGTCATTGGAACAGGATGACGGAGCATATACCAGTATACGCGTAGAGTTCTTCCCTTGAGTGATGCGGTTAATTCCTCTTCAGAAATTTCCTCACCAGACAAGAATCACATCTCCGTATCCAAGTAAGAGTTACAGAAATCTCGCTCTTAACTTTGGTCATTGTCGTTGAAGGAATTTGTCCACCAAAGCAAGGCCTATATAGCTCGTCGTTTCGCCCATGGCTGTACCAGACAGTAGTATGTCTCGGTTCACACTGAAAAAACAAATCACCAATAACACTGTCATCAATGGTTCGGAGAACTCAAAAATGTCGTCCGTTCGGAAGCCAATAACTCCAAAACCTCCAAGGACTAGACAAAAAGTCCTCGTCATTCTACAAGAGCAGTGTAAGCAGTGCGGACTCTGTATAGAGTTCTGCCCGAAGAATGTACTCTGCTTTGACACTGAGATATACAATCGAAAGGGGTACCATCCAGTTACAACCTGCGATTTAGAGGCATGCGTCAACTGTGAGTTCTGTGAGAGGATATGCCCTGATATGGCAATATTCCTAGCAGACAAGGATGAGGCAAAGGAAGCCTATGATGCAGGTGCTCTACAGGAAGGCACTGTGATTCCCGAGTTCGAAAAGGAGGTCGACTAAGTGCCAGAACGTATTATGTTTACTATGGGCGATATTGCCTGCGCAGAGGGTGCTCTAAGTGCAGGATGCAAGTACTTTGGTGGATATCCAATCACACCTGCAACTGAGATTGCAGAGTGGATGGCACTTAGAATGCCCCAGACTGGTGGTGCTTACGTTCAGTACGAAGACGAGATTGCATCTATTACAAGCGTTATTGGCGCATCTTGGACTGGCGCAAAATCGATGACAGCCACATCAGGACCAGGAGTCAGTCTCATGTTAGAGGCGATTGGTCTTGCTGTGATCACTGAAACCCCATTGGTCCTGGTCAATATTATGCGTGGAGGGCCAAGTACAGGTCAACCAACAAGAGGCCAGCAAGGTGACGTAATGCAGCCTAAGTGGGGCAGTCATGGCGACTATCAGATTATTGCATTGACTCCTGCATCAGTTCAAGAGATGTTCGACCAGACAGTACAGGCGTTCAATCTATCTGAGAAGTACAGAACTCCTGTATTCATTCTAGCAGATGAAACAGTGGGCCATATGCGTGAAAGACTTGTCATACCAGATGAGAAGGACCTCAAACTTGAATATAGAAAACTTGCTTCAGGTCCACCAGAGGAGTACCTTCCGTTCAAAGCTGATAAAGACCTCGTCCCCCCAATGGCATTGCTGGGGTCTGAGTATCAATTCTATGCAACTGGTCTTACTCACGATGAGAGAGGATATCCTAGCGACAAAGAACATGTCCAGATAGAATTAATCAATCGTCTTAGTGAAAAGATTCTGAAGAATGCTGACAATATCATTGATGTTGAGAAGTTCATGCTTGATGATGCAGAGATTGCTGTGATTGCATATGGTACACCTTCACGTAGTGCAAAGAAGGCAATCAAAGATGCACGTGCAGAGGGAATCAAAGTTGGTATGCTCAGGTTCAAGACTGTCTGGCCATTCCCAGAGAAAGAAGTTCAAAATCTTGCCGCTTCTGTCAAACATATTATCGTTGCAGAGCAGAATAGAGGTCAATTAGTTTGGCCAATTAGAGCCTCTGCGGGTAT
>JAEOST010000452.1 GCA_016840245.1 Candidatus Thorarchaeota archaeon | reverse complement strand
TGATAGAGGCTCTGTGTGACAGACTAGTTGACAAGTACAAAATTCTGATGCTTGCGGGAGACCTAGCAACAACAATAGATGCTGACAGAGTAGCCTCACATGGTGTTGACACTGTTCAGATCAATACTGGGACAGCTTGCCATCTCGATGCTAGAATGGTTCGGGTAGCTCTCCGAGATGTAGACCTGGACAAGTACAAGGTAATCTTTGTTGAGAATGTTGGGAACCTGATATGTCCAGCTGGATACTCTCTCGGCGCTGCTAAGAAGATAGTCGTAGTCAGTGTAACTGAAGGACCATATATGGTTCGAAAACATCCGCTTACAATAAAGCACGCGGATGTTATTGTCATCAACAAGATTGACCTTGCTGAAGCTCTTGATTTCGATATTGACTCACTCGAGAAAGACATTAGAGAAGTGGATGCGGATATGCCAGTGTACCGTGTGAGTTCAAAGACTGGTGAGGGTCTCGATGAGCTTGTGAAGGGACTGATTCCTTAGGTTCCTTCCTTCAATAGTAAGTCCAATGCCATCTTGACGCCTTGTATATGACCAGCTCCAAGTACTACTACAATCTTTCCCTCTACATCACCTAATAGGAACTGGAGAGCCTTGGCCACATACCTGTCCCTCTGTCCAATGAGCACGTCTGCGAGACCGGGAAACTCTGTCTTGAACATCTCCATCAAATCGTCTACTGCACCATCTTCCTTGAGCATGGAAAGTATATCTCCAGCACCACCCTCCTCGATATCTTTTGCAACATCTGGAAGGAGACCTGTCAGTCTATACAACTCATCCATCGGAACCTGCATCATTGCTCGGATGGTTTCAGCCATGGGTCTGTCAATAAGTGCAATCTTTGCTCCGACAGCTCGACCCTCCTCGATGGCAGCAAGCATCTCATCCCCGACATCCGAACCTGTGATTTCACCCAAGCTCTTCTCTAACAACGCTAGTTGCTGCATGAGGTCCTGGGCTGCATCCCCCAAGAATGGGGCTGGTTCTCCCTCAGGGGGATTTATGAGCTGATTGTATCGTTCATGATCAAGTTCCACTGCAACGACATCAGGCTTGGTTTCTCTGACCACCCGACGGGCTTCATCAACACTCTCTAGGTCAGTGTGGATGACAGAAACAAACACAACCCGTTCAGAGGCACTGGCTTCCACTTGAGACACACTCAACGGCTGACATGTTTCCTGAGATATACCTCTTTTGTACGGTAGTTTTGTATGGTAAACGTTTATTGGGGATGATTGCTTGTCTGAGCCCTGTGAGCCTCTTGGAACACAAAGAGAAGGTTTTTCACAGACCTAGCGTTTACTAGGTACAATCAATCCTGGGAGTAGGAAGAGTAGCATGACATCTGACCTTGAACTGACTTTTGCAAAGCTGATGAATCCTCGTATGAGTGCAGGACTGATGGTCCTTCACAGTCTTCTTGGAGACCTGAAAGGAAGTCCTGTTGAACCACGTGAGGTTCGGAAATCTGTAGACAGTCTCATGGACAAGAGGAAGGTCTCTAAGCAGTCCATAACTAATGCAGCCAGACGACTTGAAGAAGCACATATCATCGATCGGAAAGAGAACAAGTACACAGTCAACTACGGATATCTGCTTTCAGTCCTTCTGAATACGATTCTTGAGATGACACATCGTATTGATGATCTTGAGGATGAGATCATTGCTCTAAAGACAATCGAACAATAGACACTTCTATCAAGACCAGTTCAAGGCAGGTCAGTCTACTGCATCAGGCCATCCGTAAGATATAGTGAATATTCTTAGAATACGTTCTGACCCCTTCTAGATTTAATGAAGTCGTAATACACGTTTCTTTTATTAGAGCGGACGCTGGTACAAAAAACCAACCCACAACATGCGTTGTGTTTGGAGGAATAATGACATATGTCAAGACCACTAGGAGTAACTGTCCTAGCAATTCTACAGCTACTTGGAGCGCTTGTTCTGGTTGTTGTAGGTGGACTAGCAGTTATGGCTGGCTTACTACTAGCTCCATGGTTATTGTTTTTGGCAGCAATCCCCCTGATTATGGGTATTATCGGATTCATTCTCTTCTATGGGCTTTGGAATTTGAAGAGTTGGGCCTGGATATGGACCATAGTTGTCAACTTAATAACCATCATAACATCAATCCTTGATCCCTGGACCAATATTATTCAACTGGCAATCAGCTTGATTATTGTGGTCTACATGTTTTCACCTGGCATCAAGTCACATTTCAGGTAATT
>JAEOST010000044.1 GCA_016840245.1 Candidatus Thorarchaeota archaeon | reverse complement strand
TTTTTCCTCTTGAATAATATGCCAAGATTGTTTAATGTTGAAGCAAGTTTAGGTAAATGAAAATCTACTGAAACAATGACTAACTCTCTGCAAATCTGAAGAGCTTCATTGAATAGGTCCTCAGCTTCAGAATGTTTCTCAGATTCACTCAGGCCAATTCCATAGTTGTTGAGTACTGAGGTTAAACGAGGACCGTACCTTTCTGGGATTCTTTCGTATAACATCCTTCTTATTTCAAGAGCCTTTTTGATATATTCTACAGCTTCCAGTAGAGTTGTCTTTTCCAAATGAATGAGACCAATGTTGTTGAGTATTGATGCTAATTGATCGTTTATCGAGGCATCATCCGGTCTCTCTTTCACATTCGATCTTACAATTTCAAGCGCTTCTCTAAGATGTTCCTCAGCTTCCGAGAGCTTGCCTGAATGTCGCAGTAAAACACCAAGATTATTCAGGGACATTACTTTAAATCGAGGGTTCGCTGTAGGTGATGTTTCAAATAGGTCACTAAATCTTGCTAATGCCCCGTATTGTGACTCTTCAGCATCTGAATATTTGCCCCTCTGTTTGTTCAAAGCAGCAAGACACATGAGAGAGAATGCCTGACCTCTCTTACTGATATCTATAGCTGACATAAGGGTTCTAAATTCTGAGAATCGTCCTCTCTTCTCAAGTTCATTAAAGAATAGAAGTGCCTCTAGAAAAAGCTCCTCAGCCTCTTCAAACCTGAGGGTTGTAAACAACAGATTTCCAAGATAAAGGAACAGGAATCCAACATGATGCATCTCACATGCAATCTCGCTCTTCTTTACGAACTCTCTATAGTGTTTTATTCCCTTTCTAAATGCAGTCTCTGCTTCAATTGGTCTATTAGTATTCCAATAGAGAGCTCCAAGACCAAGATATGCCACACCCAAATTGTATTCATTGTTCAATCTAAATTCAACTGGGCTGCTATCAAGAATTTCATCGTACATTTCAATTGCGCTACTACAATTATGCTCACACTCAGCCCATCTCATCAAGTATAAGAGAGTACGTCCTCTCTCTGCTAATAGAAGAAGTAGACTTTCATCTGTGTCAATTCTGATTGCGTTAAGAAATGTCAATTCATCAAGGAAATTCTGCTGATAACCTAGGCTTAGCGAAATGGAAGCAATCTTGTCCGCAGCATCCTTCTCATTGGCAAGTGCCAGAACTGATAGAGCAATTCCGTGGATTGTGTAATCTGAATCTCTTAGTGCTACTTCTTCTAGTTTTTCAGATATCTCCAATGCCAATGCGTCTAGACGCAGTCCCAGTTCTGTCTTGACTAGTTCCTTTGCTAAATCATGTAATACCCCGGTCCCATCTCCTCTATCTCTTACAAAACTCAAACGACTCAATCTTTCCCATTTATCCAAGCTCATTGAAGGAATGATGATATCCAGAATCTGACGATTAAAGAAGGGTAGTAGTCCTACCCGATAGACGATATCAAGCAGACCCTCCACTTCGCTGAACAAGCATCTCCAAGTCTTCAGACGTACTTCTTCAAGGGTTTCTGCTCTTAAACTCTCAACCTCGACGATTGACATGTCACCCATTTCAACCGTATCACATATTGCATCAATGATAAAGGGATTACCACCTGAAACACTAACGACCTTATCTCTAAGTGCACTATCTCCAATACCCCGCTTAGATAGTAATTCGTGAGAACTGTGAATATCAAGCTCTGTGAGCTCAACCTCTTCAAGATGGAATCCAATATTGATACTATCAGGTATATGTCTTCTACTTCCGACAACGCCTATGCTATTCTTCAATAGACCTAGGAATTTATACCATATTTCAATCTCGGTGATTTTCCTACCTTCAAATCGCCAACGAGCTTTGGTATTATCTACTCGTTCATAATGATCAAACAAGAAAAGGATTGGATTATCAATTTCCTTTCTGTTGTTAATATCCTCAACTAGAGCGTCTAAGAATAGAATTTCTGCATGATGTGGATCTTTCCAAAGAATCTCAAGAAGCTCTTCAATGTAGTCCTTACCAAGACGATTCTGTAACCAAATACCAAAATCACCATATTTGCCTTTTAATTTCGGAACGACCTTTTTCCCAACTGCAGTGATAGCACTTCCAATTGCTGATAATGAACCGATGAAGGGAATTGCAGCTAGTACATCCTTAGCCCAGTCTCTACCAGGTTCTTGAGCTGGTTCCACACCCTCAACGAATCGCAATCTTATCTGTGAGAGAAGATCAAATCGTTCCATTTTGATCCCAAGACGTGAAACTCCTCTTGCTAGGAAATTTAATCTTGCATAGAGAGAAGTGTGTTGCTCACAGTTTAGCAGTACATTAGTTGGAATCGTTCTTTGCCAGTATTCAAGAAGAGAACTCTTCCCGATTCCACCGATACCTTGGATATGAAGTAATGCAGGTCTTTCACTACATCGTGTGAGCGCATCGTCCATCCATTCCAGATAGGTTTCTCTATTTACGAAAATGCGATCGGTTGTTTCGAAACGCTTGTACATATAGAAAACCTACACCATTGACCGTTCCCTAATCAGCTGCAAATATGCGTCAATCCTACAAATGAATTTTCCTCTTGAAATTAGACCAGTAATACTCCATCCAAGTTTTTGTAAATTCGAAAGAAGGAGCCATCGTGGCTCCTTAGGAACTACTGTCACCGTTTCTTCAAGATGATGAATCCCTCTCAGAGGCTAAACGTCTAGCATTCTCTTGATATTTTCTCGGTACCTTACGAATGCGTCCCGTCCCTCTTTTGTCAATTTCAGAGTCGTACGAGGTTTCTTATCCACAAATTCCTTCACCATTTCAACATAGCCAGCAGACTCTAACTTTGTGACGTGAGAGGATAGATTTCCCCATGTGAGTTCTGTCT
>JAEOST010000451.1 GCA_016840245.1 Candidatus Thorarchaeota archaeon | reverse complement strand
AGCTAGTAAGAAGCGGGGATACTTTGCTCCAGGTAAAATGCAGATGCTTGCTGCGAAAGAGTATGACATCCTCATGACATGCTTCCAGGCAGGGGTACATGTGCCTACTCCCATCGGTCGAGTTGGCAACTACCTCACCATGAGATTGATTGGGAGTGATGGCGTTCCAGCCTCCCAACTGAAGGATGTCATTGTAGAAGACCCAGACGAAGTACTTGATCAGATTCTAGATGACTACCTGATTATGTATAGGGATGCGCACTATGTGCATGGAGACCTGAGTGCTTACAATATACTATGGTGGAATGAACGTCCTTGGATCATTGACGTTCCACAAGCCTACACGGTAGATACTTGGGCAGACATGAATCACGTGAATTTTATTCTAAGACGTGACATCAAGAATGTTCTATCCTACTTTAAGCGATATGGCATCAAGCGTAATCTCGATGCTATCGTGGAGGTCTTCCTCTCAGAGTATACTCCAGACAATCTGAAACACTACGATGAGATAGTCGGAGGTCATGTACGATGAGCAGGGTAGAAAAATTCCAGCCTCAGAAGAGCAGCTCTATCACCAAAAAGACTGACGCTCTGAAGAGTGATTCCAGTACTAAAGGTTCTGTCATTCGTGAGATCACCTTTGACGGTGTGAAAGAGGATGCAATCAAGTATGGTCTAGTAACTGATGTGGATTATCAGATGAGCTCTGGTAAGGAAGCTTCAATCTTCCTTGCCTTGTGGAAGGACCATCCGATTGTTCTGAAAGTGTTTCGTCTATACCAGTCGTCACATCAGCTCTCAAAGAAGAAGGGCTATTCAACAGCTGCATCGAGTAAGAGAACATACAACATACTCGGAATGATGGAGGACATCGCCATGGCAGAGTATGACATACTGATGAACTGCTTCAAGGCAGGTGTGCACAGTCCTACCCCGATAGGACGTGTCGGACACATGCTCACAATGCGTTTCATCGGAGATGGTACGACACCAGCTCCCCAGTTGAAGGATGTAGAACTTAGGAATCCGGAGGTTGTACTTGATCAGATTCTGGATGACTATCTGGTCATGTATAGAGATGCACACTATGTGCATGGAGACCTTAGCCGGTACAACATACTATGGTGGAAGGATCGACCTTGGATCATTGACGTGCCTCAAGCCTATGAGGTGGGTCCGTGGTCTGATATGCCAAAGGTGGAAGCCTTCCTTAGGCGTGATATCAAGAACGTACTGAAGTACTTCGAGAGCTACGGTATCCATCGAGATACCGAGGTGATCTTAGAGATCTTTCTCTCAGAGTATATTCCCAAGAACTTGCGACACTATCGCGAGCTCATGCGTGAAGGAGGTGAGTTGGTCTAATGACCAATCATGAAACCATTATAGAAACCAAGTGTGATTGCTATTGCAGAACCGGGGACTCGGAATGCAATAAACCGTCATACAGTAAGGAGCTCACAGAGTTCCTTACGAAGGAGTACGAGGCAATGGGTGGAAGCTTCATTGCCTAGCCACTCCCTACAAGAAATTAGAGTGTGATAACCATTAAGAAACTAGAAAAAACAGATTACGAAAAGGTAAGACCATTAGTCAAGAGTCTGCATTATCAACTTGCAGTTGACGCCTTGATTGATGGCACAAATCCTGGTTGGATACTGGTTGACAATGTTGAAAATCCTCAGAGTGTGTGGATGCGTACATCTGAGGGTTTCTTTCTTGCAGGTGCTACAGGCAATGAAGAATTCAACAAAGAGCTCAGGATTTGGATTGAGGAATACATAGCAGCTGGTGACCCATTGTATGAGGGTGAGCGCTATCTATGGTTCGGTATTGACTCAGATGATTGGAAACAAGTATTTCATGAAATTGCCCCATCACGGTCACCATTACCTGCAAACAGAATACACTATCTCTGTACAGAAGTGAAGACAGACTGGAGAGCAATGCTACCCGAAGGGTATGAAGTCCGACACTTTAATCGAGATCTTCTTGCTATCTTAGGCAAAAATAGTCCCGACCATATTGATCGTTTCATTTCAACTACTTGGGAGTCATTTGAGAACTTTGAGAAATGGGGATTTGGCCTCTGTACGATTCATGAAAATAAGCTCGTATCCTATAGCCTCTGCGATTGCATCAGTGCTAAAACATGCGAGATTGGAATTCAGACAGTTGAGGAATACCGTCGTAGAGGTTTTGCTACAATCACTGCAGCCGCTGCAGTTGAACATGCTCTTTCAAATGGATTTGACGTTGTTGGTTGGCATACTGATGGTCATAACCATGGCTCAATTGGTACTGCCGAAAAAGTTGGATTCGTGAAGGAACGGGACTATGAGCAGTATATCTGCATGTTTAATGAAGCGATGCATTTAGCTGAAGCCGGAATGCGTTTATTCTACGATGAAGACTATTCACAGGCTTTAGAGTTGTTTGAGAAAGCTTTCGAACTAGGTGAGGTCAAGGATTGGGCGTATTATCTTGCTGCAAGAATCTGTGCTAAATCTAATGACTCTGATAAAGCAGTAAAGTACCTCTTCAGAGCGGCGGAATTAGGATGTCAATATGCCGACCATGCTTTGAACAATGAGGAATTCATATCTCTTCACAATAGAGTAGAGTGGTCTGAAATTATTTCACAACTAGAATCAAATACGACGAGTTCAGACTCAGATTGAGAGTTTTACATACTCTCCTTTATCATCTCTTCCCAGTAGACCATCTTCTGTAAATTCCCTTAGCATGTCAAACACATGTGAGTTGTCTATAGGAGTATGTAAACTTCGAAAATGAGTTAAGAACTCAACTAAACCAAAATGAGATTTACCCCATTGATGTACAATTTCCCAGAGCAGTCCTTTCTCTTCTCGCTCTCTCCAAGCCTGTAACCCAAAGCATCTCTCATCGACAATATAGAATATACAGTATTGTTTCTTCCAACATTCTTCTAAGACTCTGTGAAACTGCTGCATGCTGATTTGCTTGTAGTCAACAAGCTGTGCATTTTCCGCTCGAAACAGAATCTCATCTGGAGTCATCTCTTGTCCTTTAGCACCATATCGCTTTAACATCTCAATTGCAATCTCAATCAATCGCTTGGATGCAGCACTGGACTCGCGTGGTACCCCTTCTGATTTCTTCAGGTTCGTTTCGGCCATCAGCGACCTCCTCAGGGGTCCTTTCGCTTGAATTGACCTCCCACAATCAGTTCAAGGACCTGAAACTCGCCTGGCTCCATGCATAGAGGAGCATTGGAGTATTTGAACTATTGCACAAAAGCGCGCATCAACTGTGGAGCACCTGGCTTAGCAGTGTAGTAAACTTGTTTCCTCTCTCCTCTAGTACCAGTTCAATGTTCGATAAGTCATTGAGTCTGAATTCTGTACTCGCAACCTCGTCGATAGTGAGGTCTCCCCTCGTACCTGTATACTCAACTAAGCCACATGCAACAGCCACTGTTAGAGGATCATGAGGACAAGTACCTGTGACCACAGTGTCAAACATTTCAGAGCGGTACTTCAACCAGACATCTAGCATCCTTCCAACTATCGCAGTGTGTTCTTTCCCAGATGATTTGAATTTCCTAATTGGGTCGCCCTCAAGCCAGTATTGGCAAGTAACATCATTCGTTACTACTCGGATTGGCATGTCTGTACGAATGATTTGTCGTGCTGCCTCTATGTCACATAGGACATTGTGAGAGTGACGGGCTTGATAATATCTGTCAGGTTCGATTGTTTCAGGTATTGGATTAGGGTATGTGAGGCCCCCACCCATGAAGACTAATTCTTCTATTGAATCCACTATCTCTGGTTGTTCACTGAATGCTTTCGCAATATTGGTAAGTGCTCCTAGTACAACAAGTTTCACAGGTTCTGAACTACCCTCTATGCAGTCCAGAATGAGGTCAGTCGAATCATCAGAGATACCAAACTCATGTAGTGGGGTCTCAATTTCCTCCTGTGTCAAAACCCCTCTACCTTCAGTTCCAGCTGTCCAGACTGGAATGATTGAGCCAAGTGGTTCCTCTTGACCTGCTGCAATTGGTATATCTCTTCCTGCTGCTTGAACTATCTTCCATGCAATCTTAGCCCTAAGGTCTGTTGGACCATACGATGTAGTGATACCCAGAATCTCAACATCCTCAAGATTCAGAGCAAATAGCAACGCGAGTGCATCATCAATGTCGCTACCGATGTCTGTATCTATCAACAAGCGTGTCATCGCACTGACTAACTCCAATGACAAAATCAGATTAGCCTACCGGTTACAGAGGTCACTAAAGTGTCTAGTTGAACATACAAAAAGCGTTTGGTGGCAAGGAGAAAACTCCCTGCCCTCAATTATACTAACGAGGATCAGTTGACCTACTCGACCTTTCTGAGTACTACTCTTGAAACGCCGGGTATTTTCTTCAGACTTTCCTCAAGCTCCTTCAGAGTGACAACAAGTTGATCAGGTACGAAATAACATTCGTAGTAACAGCGCTCTCCCCTGAGGCAAACACCTGTCGTGAATATAATATCAGACAGCTTCGCGTCGTTGAAAGCGAAGTTGAGCTGCTTCAGGAAGTTTCTTGATAAGTCACTGATTTCAATTCGAAGCAGGTAGATGTCGTCGCTTGCAACTGGGAATATTTTCATTACTCGGTCCTTATGATGCAGGACTGTTAATGCAGCTTTTTCACCAATGTCAGCTACGAACTCAGCCGGAAATTCGACAGCTTTTCCCGGCTCGAAGTGAAGAATGATCGCACTCGTCGCCCCTTCTCTATCAATCGACATGTTCGTTGTTTCACGTCCTTCAGGGTCTAGTACATCGTGAAGTTACGTCTCTATACATAAATGATTCTGTCCCCTATGCCCTATCAATATCTGAGTAATACATTCGCCTATTTCAGTGTGAAACCGCTGATTTTACTATGAATGCGCAAGCTATAATTGGAGAAATGTGTGATTTTCACGTAGGAGTGGATGATACTTGAGCGGTCGGCTCAAACAATTGATTGGAATCTTCCTGGTGATAATCGCAATAGCAATGTCGTACCTTGTCTATCAATCGACAATGGATGTTTCTGGTGAAGTTACAACTGTATTCTTCTCTATGATAATTGCATGGGGCCTCTTAGCTCTACCAGAACTGGCTATAGGATTATGGTTACTCTCCTCAGGAAGTAAGGACGCTCGAGTTGGTGATATCTCAGGCAAATTGATCCCACTCGTTCAGAAGGAGGGTAGAATCAGTGTAGATGTTGCTGCTAAAGAGCTCGATGTTGATCAGGCTGCAGTGATAGACGCAGCTGAGATGCTGGCATCTAGACGTCTACCACTAGTGTACCTCGACCGTGGCGCTTGGGAGATTGTAAGCCCCAAGGCTGTATCCCTGAAACAGAGCCTTCTCCATCTCCTGCTTGCTCAGCGAAGGATGACATTTGACCAGATATCCAGTGTCACAGAGGCAACAGATGAGCAGATTTTAGAGACTCTCAAAGAACTCTCCAAAGAGGGCAAGTTCCGAGGAGTCATTGACGAGAACTCTAGGGTTGTCTATACTCAAGAGGCAGTCACGCAACTTCCAAAGGCTGTCACGGACTGTCCGAACTGTGCTGGAAAATTAGAGGAACCCGTATTACCTGGTGAGGAAGAAGTCTGTCCTTACTGTGGACACCTCATCACTAACAAACTAAGCTGAGTATCTGAACCGGTCGATATTCCACCGTTTAGTGATTCTATCGCCCTCAGCTACATTGAACCTGTCAAACATGTTTGAGACTAGACATGAATGATTAGGCAGGATTCTCACCTTGTCACCCGGTCGTAGATTCCTTAAAGGAGAGTCAGGTCCAAGTTTCACTTTCCCATGTTCTTGAGATAGTGATACTATTCTTGTATCCTCTGCCAACGTCTTCTCATCGTAGTTGTCGAAGATCATTCCGAATCCACAATCAGGTTCAATGTGGGCAGGACCCACGTCATTTGTGAGTGCAGTAGCTCCTGCATCGATGACAATTCTATCATCGTAGGTTCCAACTACAGATGCGATAACAGTCTGAGAGCACTGGTCAAGTTTACATACACCAAGAACCACTTGTGTATAATCAAAGAACACATAGCTCCCCGGTCTGACCTCTGTTATTCCTTTTCGAATTTTCTTTGTAAACATCAATGATGGTGTAGATCCTATACTAATGGTTTCGCTGTCCACTCCTCTAGATTCTCTGAGAGCCTCTGAAAAATCCATTACTGCGTTTTGTTCGTCAACAGCTACACTTCTTATCTCATCAACTGATGTGGCATAATAGGCATGCCCTGAATGAGTCAGAACACCAGCATATCTTTGATGCGGCGATTTGTCAATTTGCTCAGCAAGATCAATTGCAGTTTTAGAGTTTGGATCCACTCCACATCTATGATAATTGCAATCTAACTTCAAAAGTACATCCAGATTGATTCGATTCTCTTCACAGACCTTGTCTAGTAGACTGATAATCTTTGCATTGTCTACTAAGACCTTCAATGACACATTTGATGCTAACCCGACGATTTTAGGAAATTTATCTGGAACAACTGGAAACGCAATTGTGATGTCATCAAATCCTGCATCAGCAAAGACAATAGCTTCCCCCAATGTCGATACTGTTATGCCCTTAGCTCCAGCGTCCCTCTGCATCAATCCAATGGGGATACATTTGTGAGTCTTGATATGAGGACGCAGTTCGACACCATGATGGTTCATCCTTGAAGCCATGTCCTCAATATTAGATGCCAATATTGAATGATCGACAACAACTGCTGGTGTGATGAGTTCATTGATTCGCATGAATCTCCTGTACTAGTCTATCTTCTAATAACTTAGATGCCGCCTGCTAACCGAAGTATCTTAGAGATTTTCTGGCAGCGCGTCGTACTTCACCAATTGAATCATGACGTAGTTCTTTCAACTGCTCTTTAATATGGCTGTCAAGGATGCCCTTACACGCCAGAGCTGCCCACTCACGGAGTACAGGATCTTCAGATGTAAAGGCTTCTTGAAGAATTGGTCGCCCTTGTTCATTACCAAGTCGAATGAGGGAAGCAGCCGCCCATATCCTAACGGTCACTTCTTCATCACTCAACGCTTGATGAAGTGCATCTATAGCATTGTCATCACGTACGATTCCCAATCCTTCTGCAGCTAATTCACGGTTTCTGAAATTGGGGTCATCTGTTAGAACACCTACAAGACGTTCCCACTCCTTTTTCTTGATCATTCTCTTAATCTCTCGTTTTTTGAGTGGACTCCGTTTTCCTGTTCTTCTTCGTTTGGAGTCTAGAAACCCATAACTGTACCAGTAACTACGCAATCCTAAGAGAGATGACCATATGGATAGTATGAGTATAGCAAACCACTGTATGAAATACGGTCCTAAAATTTGTAAATAACTCTCCTCATCGGCGAGTATTGCTAGCATCGAAAATCCTGCAATGATGATGAATATTGTGAAGCACTGAGGAACACAATAATCGATTACACATGGCGAACCGTAATACGCTTTTCT
>JAEOST010000450.1 GCA_016840245.1 Candidatus Thorarchaeota archaeon | reverse complement strand
GGTATAATTCTATAGAAATTTGGAGAATAGGGTGGGGAGTGGGGAAGAAGGCTACCACGGTAAGTGGGGGGAGTTTAATCACTAATCTTCTCGCCATAGATTGGGGCTCCCTCTGAGTGTACGATAGTGGCATTGAGAGAATTCCATGAGCCAGTCGAAAAATTGAACTGGCAGAAATGCTGCATGAAACTCTAATTATTACGAGTTTTAATAAGAATAAGCTTTAACAATAACAATTCGGTGCTTGTACTTTCAACCAGTAAGCAAGGTTACACGTAAGTGATCTGCATACTCATATTCTCCAGCTCTGAAAAATCATTATCTTAGAGGAACGGTCAATGTCTACAATTCTCGAGCAATTGGGACTCTCAAGGTTTGAAGAAAAAGTCTACATAACACTGTTGGCACTCGGTCAGCTCACTACAGGAGAAATTACTCGCTACTCTGGGGTTGATTACTTTGAAACTGAGAGATCTCTTGAACGACTTATCGAGCGAGGTCTAGTTCAACAAGTCCAGGGTTTGTCTCGTTTCGTAGCTATCTACCCATTTGAGGGATTTGCAGAAGAAGCTCATAAAGGAGTAGAAGCATTAGCGTCAATTGGATTAGACTTGGATTCCTATGTTACAATCAAGGTGAACGAGCTTCGTCATCGTATCCAAGAACAAAAAGGATCTATTGAGAGCTCTATGGTTTCGGTTCGTCAGGAGATAGAGAAAACTGCAAGAGAAGGGTCAAGTCGCCTTTCAGAGCAAGCAACTAGCGCTTCAACTCAAATTCGTAATATTCGAGATCGGGCACTTTCAAAAATAACTGAACTTACTCAAACATTTGCAAATGATGAAGACAAATTGCTTGCATCTATGTCTGAGGACATTGTAAAGGTTACAAAAAACACTGAAAGTTCTGTGGGTGAATCAATACGGCGTTCTGCTGATGAAATCATCGGATTGGCTAAAACCCTATCCGACGCTAGACAAGAGCATCTAGAGGTGTTAGATAGCACCCTTAGAAGTTCATTAGATCAATTTCTCAGTTCTGGTGAAAGTGTCAGATCAACTCTCGTGAAGGAAGTTTCAGACAACATTGGAAAACTGCAAAATGGGCTTGAAAGCCTTGGTATAAATCTTGAAAACACTTTATCTAAATTTCTAGACGAAAACATTGGACGATCCGATGAAGCATCCCGATTACTTGCGGAGGATGCTACTCAAGAAATCGAGCGCGTGACTCGAAGTATTGTGGAATCCGGTGAGTCGATGGAAGATGAAATGGCAAGTAAACTTGAGAGGCAGATAACAGTAATTGTTTCCAATACTATGAAACGCACTGGCATATGGCCCTTCAAGAAGAGTAAAATGGATATTCAGGCATTCGAGAAGGAACTCTTTGAACTACTAAGCGAAGTGATTACTGACTTTGTAGCACAGAGTCGCTATGAGTTAACAGAAACAGATCGAAAAGTCGCTGAAATTTTGGGACAACTCCCTCAGCAGATTCGAGCACATCGGCAAAATGTTTTGGAAGATTTCTTCCCGTCTATAAGGTTAACACTCTCAGAGAGCCTTAAAGCACTGAAGTCACTCGAAGCTGATTCTAAAGATGTTGTTGAATCTTTGCAAGATCCGATTGCGAATATCGTGAAAAGTCTAGAAGCTCATTCATCTGAGATCAACCGGGCAGATATCGAGCGAATTGAGACTACTATTAGAACTCTTGAGAATAAAATTGGTAATGCACAGGATCAGTGGGCTGTACGTATCGCAGAAGAATTTAACAGGATGCGTAATGATGTAGAACTCACTCTTGACAATATTGCCAAGACTGCTGCCGTTTCTCGTGATGAATACCAAGCCTCTGCTGCTGAAGTGTTACAAAGCTCTACAGATTCATTAGTCAGAACCCTTGGTCAAGTTTCCAACCAGGCTTCAGATGTACTTCAAGAAAGTATGAATAAGTTCTCAGAACGAATTGAACAAACCAAATCTGCATTTGTATCAGAATTTGATGAACGTATGGCGATGACAGAGGAAGTTGCTGGTGCTTTGGAGACCTATTCAGCTCGTTTTATGGAGAATACTAGAAACGTTACTAAAACCATCTCAGAGCATGAATC
>JAEOST010000449.1 GCA_016840245.1 Candidatus Thorarchaeota archaeon | reverse complement strand
TGCTGTGCAGTTCCTGCGGATGCTGAAGGTGTAACATACTACTATGGTCGACAATCATGCGACTTGCGTAGACTCGATGAAACAATAGAAGGGGACATTGATTGTGGAAATCCAATCTATGGTGGACAAGAGTGTCTTGTTGTCTTTGAAGATGTGTTCGTCCCACATGAATGTGTCTTCATGGATGGAGAGGCAGAGTTTTGCAGTCGTCTCGTTGACTCATTTGCAGCCTACCATCGCCAGAGTTATGGAGGTTGTAAAGTTGGTGTTGGCGATGTCTTGGTAGGAGCAGCAGCCACTATAGCCGAATATAATGGAGTCCTGAAAGCATCACATATCAGAGATAAGATCACAGAGATGGTTCATCTGAACGAGACCCTCTACTCATGTGGAATTGCATGCTCAGCAGCTGGTTCGGAAACGAGTGCAGGTAACTATCTAGTTGATATCCTATTAGCAAACATCTGCAAACAGAACGTTACTAGATTCCCATATGAGATTGCCAGATTATTGCAGGATATTGCAGGGGGATTATTTGTAACCCTGCCTAGTGCAAAGGAACTTGAGAATCCTGAAACTAGGAAAATCATAGAGAAGTATCTTGCAGGAGCAGAAGGCGTTGACACTGTCGACCGCTTCAAAATGCTAAGACTGATTGAAAACTTAACACTGGGTCGGGCTGCAGTAGGATATCTAACAGAGTCAATGCATGGCGCAGGATCACCTCAAGCTCAGAGAATAATGATCCACAGATTATCAAATCTGGAAGAAAAGATGGAGATGGCAAAGGACCTGGCTCAAATCAAGAAAGAATAGGCGTTTCATTGGCTAGCAGAGAAGATATGTACCCGGACACCATACCCTTCACTGATTAGAATGACAATTAACGTTGAGGAACTAAGAGAAAAGTGTACAGATCCATATCATCTTCTAGAGACCTCAGATGGTATCAATCTCTTTCTTCGAATCTGGAATCCTCATCCACAAGAGAGCAATAATGTGGCAATTCTGATCTTTCATGGGATAACTGCACATAGTGAACCATACAGATTCTTAGGTGTACCAACTTCGAAAGAGGGTTTCACAATATACGGACTAGACCTTCGTGGGCACGGCCTGTCTGATGGTAACAGAGGGGACTCAGCTGGAAATGAGAGGTATGTCAAAGACCTCTGTGAAACAATCTCGTATGTGAAGAGTAAACATGAGAAGCTCATCCTATTGGGTCATAGTCTAGGGGTCTATTCATCAGTGAACGCAATGAATCACTGTCTTGACAAGATTGACGGAGCAATTCTTCTGAGTGCTGGAAGGACAATCAGCCATGGGGCGATGAATCAACCATCAGCTACTGCAAAAATCAAGATCCTCTTCTCATCAATATTCGCTCCAAGCAGACCTGTGGTTGAATATCGTCGTGAAGGAATGGTAGGTCTCGATGATCCGCTCTTTACGTTCAACTACACATTACGCTTCTTAAGGATGTTAGACTTTGAGGGAATGAGATTTCCTCAATCGCTGGATTTTCCAGTTCTTGTTGCGGTTGGAGAGAATGATGAATTGTTCAGTGTTGAGTCAGTTCGTGGACTCTTCGATCTAGTTCCCTCTGAGAATAAGGAGTTTAGTGTAATTCCTGATGCTGAACACGCCATCTTTCCAAAGGGAAGTTGGAATGGAATCCTAGATTGGTTGAAGCAGAATTTTCTCCACTAAATCTCTTCGTCTCCAGCTCTTTTGGCTTCCTGCTCCTTGAGCTCACGTCTGAGGACTTTGCCAACTAGTGTCTCAGGGAGTTCCTTCCTGAACTCAATCAACTTGGGCACCTTGTAGGGAGAAACACTTTGCCTGAGGAATTCGCGTATCTCTGCAATTAGCTCTTCACTCTCTTTGTATCCATCCTTGAGTACGACATATGCCTTCACAATGTCGCTACCAGGCACCTTTGGATCAGGTAATCCAACTACTGATGCGTTTTCAACAGCCTCATGCTCAAACAGGACATCCTCCACTTCTCGTGGATACACCTTGAAGCCTGAAACGTTGATCATGTCCTTCTTTCTATCAACAATGTAGAAGTAGCCGTCCTCATCCATCTTACCGATGTCACCCGTAAGTAACCATTCACCCTTAATCTGGAAGTCAGTTGCTTCAGGTTTATTCCAATAGCCCTTCATAACCTGGGGACCACGAATGATTATCTCACCTTCAGTACCAATGGGCACAATCTTGGTGTAGTCATCGACATCGACAATTCTAACATCGGTGTCGGGAAGAGGGACACCAACCGAACCAATCTTTCGCAGCCCAGCAATTGGATTACTA
>JAEOST010000043.1 GCA_016840245.1 Candidatus Thorarchaeota archaeon | reverse complement strand
CAATTCATGATAGACTGGGACGGAAGGGTGCGTAGTATCGATATCCTTGAACCAGGTATATACGGCCTCGTAATCTATGTCAGTGATATCTATGGAAACAATGCATCGCTGAACCTGAATATTGAGATAATTGATACAACACCCCCTGAGTGGCTTGAGTCAGTACAGGATCAGTATCTAGTCGTTGGTCAATCTCTTGTCTATCAACTCGCAGCATCCGACCTCTCAGGTGTCGAAGAGTGGAGTCTCAATGACACATTGAACTTTGAAATTGATAGTCTGGGTTTGGTCACTAGTAGGGGTGTTCTCGACATAGGTCAATATGTACTCTCTGTAGTTGCGTCAGATCCTTATGGTAATGAAATCTCTGCAATCTTTACAGTATTTGTGATTGAATCAACTTCAGTAACTACAGCAACATCCACCTCAACAACCTCTACAACTACCACTGGAGAAACTACTGTTACCTCGTCCACAACAGGTACTACATCGACTACGAGTACAAGCACTGAACCAACAACTTCTACTCCAATAATTCCACCTGATTCCAGTGCTGTCATTTTTCTCATTATCGGATTAGGACTGGGTGCTGTAATTTCAGTGATAGTGATCATAGTCATCTTGCGGAAACGAACCGGCTCTGGTTAGTTCAGAATCTATTGGTAGTAGCATTGAACAAGGGAAGACAATCTAGCTGAGTGCAAAATCTATGTCTTGTCCTACGAGAAATCCTTTTGTAATGTCAAAACTCGCAATAATGGACGTGTTCGCTATGGCGAAGAAGATAACTAAAGCAATGATTACGAGCTTCAAGAAGTTCGAGGCAGCATGGGAGAAGGATGCCAAGGATCCATACGACTCAATAATGTACTACATTATTGCAGCTCTTAATATTCCAAAGGACTCCAAACTTGCTGATGCAATGATGACAGTGGTTGTGTCCAAGAGGCAATGCATGGAGGATAAGAAGTCCCCATCCGGGTTGAAACTTGGAAAGACTGCACGCTACTACATTGGTCAGTTCAAAGAGGACAAGCACATTGCGATCTCCTATGTTGGCGGCGATTGGAAGAAGGACTACAAGTATAGCAAGACGAAGTTGACAATGACTGTCACTAAGACTCAGAATGTAGATGATAAGACAAAGAAAATCTTCATTCACAGTGGTGGTGCAGATTCCCCTCGTCCAGTAACTGTCAAAAAGAACAAGAATGGGCAGTGGAAACTCACTAGCTACGGTTCACTTTGTGTTGGTGTTAGAAAACCAGCATCTGATGTGGATGACTTCTAGACATAAACAAAACTGTTGTCTGATTCTTCAGACAACAACTTCTCTTTCTTTTTCCTCTATGATAGTAAGGACAATAATTAAGACACGGCTAGTCATTGTTGGAAGTTAGGTGTTCTCAAAGGGAAATGGCCAAACAACCACAAATGTGCAGCGTGCCTCACTTTTGACCTAGATGCAGAGGTCTCTTGGAGAAACATTCTCAGACGTAATCAAATCAAGAGGGATAGATACATAGCTCATTGGAAGTTTAACAAACGGTATTGAAAATTTTTATTAAATTATAAATATCAATAAATAACTATTGAAAAATCTCTAACATTTATGTCAAACTATGTGTACTGATTCTACGGGTGGACTTTGAATGTGTAATGAGAGGTGAGTCTTTTTTCGAGTATCTTCAGTACACAGAATTGGTCCAACCAATAGGGAACGGAGAGATGTAGCAAATTGAGAAAAGTATCTAAGAAAATCAAGTTAGCTACCATGGTTGGCTTCATAACCATGATGCTTTTGCCCATTCAGGTTTCAGCCAGCATCCACCTCGAACTCTTCAATTATTCGGAGGGTGGTGACGCAATCATCAATTGCGGATTTGAATCTGGAGAATTAGGGTGGACTGATGTATCATCATCTTATACTTCAAAATCAGGTAGCTACTATGCTTTGACTGATGAAAATTCTGATGGAACACCCAAGTGTGTTAAAGCTTACAGATCAGATGGACAAACAGCAATTCTACAACAAGACATAGACACTGGGACAGTGACCAGGGTACGAGGTCTAAGAATCGAATTTAGCTTTATGTTCAATAGTTATGATGACCAGGCGAAAGCAGTTATCGAATATGATGGAATGTATTATCCAGCTGAGAGTGACTGGATTCCTCATGCTGACAAGTGGTCTGATTATCCT
>JAEOST010000448.1 GCA_016840245.1 Candidatus Thorarchaeota archaeon | reverse complement strand
TTGTGGACCATTGCTAATAATACTTTGTTTTTCTAAGAGTAGAAGTTAAGGTAGCCTTAGTGATTCACGAGATCGTTTATTCCAAGTCTACCGAGGATCTTGGTTTTTTGACCCGAGAAGGTATTCGAACTCTCTTGTAGTGTATCAAGAATGTGATTCCAATGACTAACATAATCACGCCGATGATCAATGGGATACTCTCAGGAAGAATCCATTCAGGAGAAAGGCAAGGTAACTCAGTGTTCAATGCGACGTATCCACTGACCCTGATAGTTTCGCCACCATCGTGGTCAAAACAGAAGACCCATGTTCCATCACTGGGAACAATAAAGGAATAGTTGTGTTGTGTCGCAGATGAAATAGAGTGAATACTTGAAACTGAGAATCCCCATTTCCAGTCATTATAGTTATCATGGAAGTAGATGGAGTAGTTGAGGACGATGTGAAATATGGGTCTTTCGAGTTAGTGTTTGCACCTTCTTCAGTCAAACCCGACATTCTAATAAGTTGGATTAACTCTCGACACGAGAGAGGGACGAGTTATGTCCGGTGAGGCTATTGAACCACCAACTGCTGTTAGTGATGAGATTTCTGTAACTGGAACACAGGGTACTTTCCAAAGAATCACTACGTCATTCCTGAAGGTCATGATTCTCAGTCTTGTTGGATCTGTATATCTCCTTCTTGTTCGTTTTGTAGATTTTGCAAACAACTTCATTCTAGTGATACCCGAGTTCATCATTTCGTATATGCTTTACATAATCCCAACGTTCGCAATTATTCTAATTGTTGGAAGGATTATCACTTCGATTCGGAATAGATTTAGCACAAAAATAGGCGAGGGAAATTTCAACAAATCCTCAGTTTGGATTAATGAGAACTCCTTTCGTTTAGACTTCATTTTCACATCTGGTCTCACACTGAGCCTATTCATCCTCTTGCCGTATGCAATGGACTGGGCTAGCTCGATGATTGCATGGAGTTCAGTATTGAACATCATTAGTACAACTATAATCGGATTCCTTGCAACTGCTATAGTAGTTCTATTCTACACAGGACTCTCATACAGATTCTTATCAAGAGTCGTTCGACTCTTCAACATAGCTGATAATCTGACTGAAGACCTGAGTGCACACTCCGCACGAATTTTCCTGGTTGCATTCGGATTGGCAATGGTTATACTAACTGGTGCGATTCAATCTATAGGCAGTGGAATGCTTTTCATGGTTTTACCAGGAGTAGGTCTCTATTACCTACTTCACGAACGCTTCAGCAATAAGATTGAATTAAAGAAATTTGGAATCCGAATGAAAGAGTATATTGACACAACCAACGATAAGACTGAACAGGTCTCAATCTTGTATAGGCACTCAATAAAGCGTTTCTGCGTGTGGTGCTTCAGTGTAATTTCACTAATAACAATCTTAATCTTAATCAATACGAGGGATTTCATTACTGGAGTAATATTGCTATTCGCAACAGATCCGTATTTCTATTGGGGGTTGAATTTATCACATATTAGTGTCACTCCAGTCTTAATCTCAATTGGGATGTTTTCTTGTGTTGGTATTGGGTTAATCACTCTGTTCTACACACTGCGATTTGCTATTAACAGACGAGATGACATCTCCAGTATAATGGGGATGAAATCAAAATTGGAATGGATTGTTGATTTCTTTCTCACACTCGTCAGCCTAATTCTGATTGTCATACTTCTACTTCCAGAGATATTCTATAGTTCGTCACCATTCATTACAAGTATCCTCTATAACGAACACACTGGAACTTCTGTTGGGTACTTCCACTGGGCTCCACTTGTATTGGCTATGTCATGGCTGGCGTGTATAATCATTGCAGCCATAGCCACACTGCTTCGATTAGTCAGCAATATCCTTGGCTTTACTGGCAGTAGAAGAAAAGCAGCTATACGCGGTTCAATCTGGTCGTCAAGATTACTCATTCTATCTATCACTCTAGCACTTGCATTTCAACTAATGATTACAGGTGGATTCTACTTTGGAATCGTCACTGGGAACCTTGTTCTCCTTACACTAGTTGTAATCATAATTCAGATGGTAATCTCTCAGAAAAGACAGATTGAACTAACAACTCGTGACGAAGGAGGGATTGTGGAATGAAATTATGGTCTAGAGTTTTCATAATTTTGACAGTCATTCTTCTGCTTGGCGGATCTTCTGTAGTAAGTGCATTCCAGCACGACTATGACATAACCTCTCTACAATATGATGCTCCGGATGTTGAGGATATCAGTCTAGTTCCAGATCCACTACTCAATCAGACTCCTAGTGTTACAGTGTTGGGTTCATCAGGTGAGTTTAGTTCCCAACATAACGTCGCAACAATAGGGGGAGTGTATAACTCGTTAGAATTGACATGGAATCATACCGCCGGGACAGACCTAGATTTTAAGAATGGATCAGAGATTACATCCGAATCAACTGAATGCAATGAATTCATTATGATCGAGCAATCATTCGAGTGGTCTGAAGATACTTATCCCACAGCCTTCGGTCGAATTACAACAGGATTCGAATTCAGAGGTGACTTCGAAACTTCTCTACATTATGTCAAGATGTATGTCTGGATAGTGGACTCCTCTGGGGATTGGGTACAAATACTTGGCCGAAGTCCGTATGGAATGGAGTTGGATTCTGAGTATGATTCATATCTGGATATCAACTACATTACTGGACCGAGAATATTTGATGGGATGATTGAGGACGAGAACGGATTTCAAGAAGACCCAGAAGACGTCCTTAGAATGGTCATAGCACTCTCACCTACTCAGTTATTCATAGACCATTCTGATACAATCACCGGAACAGTGACTCTGAAGATCTACAAAATGGATTTTCTAATAGTGCATGACACTGTGATTGATAATCTTGAGAACCCGACCTACCATGGGAAAATACCATCATCTGCATTTTATGGCGTCTATGGTATAGATATCGCCCCGGATGGTTCGATCTATACCGTTGAAACCCCGAGTGATTACGAAACCAGAGATAGCACCGTTGTCCTTACAAAATGGGATTCACAATGCAATCCAATATGGACACGCTCTCTAGCCGGTCCTGATATGGATAGTGCTCGGGGTCTAGCTATTAGACCAGATGGGGCAATCTTCACAATAGGATCAAAGATGGGTCAGACAGATGAAAGAAGTCTAATTACAATAACACAATGGGATGCAAATGGATATGTCGTGGGTAGATACACGTATCCTGAAATCAGTGCGTTTTCAATAAGATATGTAACGGCATCTCCAGATGGATCACTCATCGCAGGAGGGAATTACTATACTAACGTCTCTTCATCAATGATAGTCAAATGGAATCCGG
>JAEOST010000447.1 GCA_016840245.1 Candidatus Thorarchaeota archaeon | reverse complement strand
GCGCTACTCCAATATTGCTAACAGGGCACGTTTTAGTGCAATCCTCAGAAGCCCTAGAGATTCTTTGGCACTCTCACCAGCAACTCCAGCAAGAACCATTTTGACATCACCCAGAATGATGATGACTCCCTGCTCCGAGGCAATGCTTACTTCCTTCAGCCCACCCTTATCAAGACCACCCGCAAGTTGAGCGGAATTACCAGCAATCTTTACAGTAAGATTGGCTATATCTTCGTGCTTGATACCTCCACTTAGTGTGTGACCAAACAGAACCTTTCCTTTAGCATCACACACAATCATACCCTCTAGATCCGGGTTTGAAGCCATAGTCTCTGCGACTATATTCTCAATCTTTGCTTTGTCGACCACCCTAAATCTTCTCCTTAGCGGCTTGTCGTCCTATTCATGTGGTCGTCACCTGCTTTATAACTCCTATGCTGTTACATTCGCAATTTGATGCCATCGAGAAACAAAGAGCATGTCAAGGTTTAATACAGTTCCTGCAGAATGCCCAGCAAATCTTTTGGAGATAATTTAATGCCTATGCTAAAGACTAGCTCAGAGGCGTTTCCTGCATCTAGGGATATGATGAAAGACATTCCGTATGTCCTGCGGGTTCGCTTTGGAGAACTCGCTGATGAAACAACCAAGATTGTGGGAAAGCCAATTGCCTGCCACAAGTGCAATGGATTCCTCCTCAGTACCGATCAGATTCTGGAGGATCCTAAGGTAGGCAAGCATTTCATATGCCCATTCTGTTCCACATTGAATGTAATAGAAGGGAAAATAGTTGTAGCAGGAGATGATTCTGACTTCTTCTTGACTGCACCTAAAGAGGTCGATACAACCACCGATGTTATCGCTCCTGGTGGTAAATCATTCCTTGCACTAATAGATGTGTCAGGTTCAATGTCTGGCGCAAACTTGGCTGCAGTAAAACGCAGTCTAGCAACCTCGATTGATAGCCTAGCCGCTTACACGCCAGAAACTATGTTCGGACTTGTTGAGTTTGAGAGTACAGTTCTCTTTAGAAACCTGGAATCAGGAGAACCCATTCAACTCCCAACAGACACCTATGCAAGTCTAGACCAAATAATGGATGCAACCAAGAAATTGCTAGACAAGACTAAACTGGTGCAGGTTGGAAAGAAATCCGATCAGATTAAGGAGCATGTAAAGGCCCTCAGGGACCAGGGAGGAACTGCCCTCGGCCCAGCTGTGGCTATGGCATATGTGATTGCCAAGCACAAGGGTGTTGGACGTGTAGTACTCCTCACAGATGGTCTGGCAAATGAGGGAATTGGTGCTCTTGAGGGATACCAAGTCACTCCAGCAAGTAAATACTACGAGAATATTGGTCAAAAGTTCCGTGAATTCGGAGCTGCAATTGATGTCGTTGGAATTGCATCTGGTGGAGCTATGGAACTGAAGACTCTAGGTCTCTTACCTGAGGCTACAGGTGGTCAGATGTACTATGTGACCCCTAACGAGCTTGACAGGAGCATGTCAGAACTTGCAGGAGCATCAATGCTAGGGCGTGATGTTGATGTGCGATTAATCACACCCCCTGGAGTTAGAGTGAAGGATGCCTCTGGAGTTTCCCGAGCTGTGGTTGACGAGCTTACAAAGAAGAAGGAGAGTCGACTTGGTGTCGTAGGTGCGGACCATGAACTCTACTTTGAGGTGGAGCCTGAGTCAGAGATCAAGGAAGAAGAGGTACCAATTCAGGTACAAGTGACCTATACCGATGATGAAGGAGCCAGACGCGTTCGTGCAGTCACGACAAGGCTCAAGGTTGCCAAGAAGGAGGATGAGGTCATGGAGACCCTCGATCCCACAGTTGGTGCAGTCTTCGTCACACAGAAGGCAGGCGAAGAGTCATTCCGCGGAGACCGTAAAAAGGGTAAGAAGCGAATTGCTAGTTTTCGTGCTGCTATTGGTGCACGAGCTTCTGGTGCATCCGGTAAGGCCAAGGATCGATTTGAGAAAGCTGACAAGGCTCTAGAGGCTGAAGAAGAAGTTATCGAGATGCAAGAGCAGGAGCTTGAGGAAGCACCAGCAGGTGCCCCATCAGCTGCCGCTGACAGTTCAGCCACTAAAAGCTACGCTCAGATGAAGAGAAGCTCTCGTGAAATCTTCGAAGACGAAGAGGAATAATACTACTAGAGTGACGTTTCAAACACGTCACTCACACTCATTTTTTGGCATAAAATCCGTTCATTACATCATACAAACCTATTAAATGCGCAAAATTCACTTTTTGGTAGAGGCTATTAGCATAAGTCTAAAATAGCCTCGCGCGGCGTAGAAGTTGCTGAGCGTAACCATTGATAGCAGCGGAGATTCGATAAGTGATAAGTCAAGATAAACTCCAAGAGATACTCACACGGCTGAAAGAGCAAGAGGGTATACGTGGAGTCGTAGTGACGACAATGGAGGGTCTGCCACTTAGCAGTGACCTCGATGCCGACACCACTGAACATGTTGCTGCAATCATTACATCGCTGGTAGGAAAGGCTCTGGATGCGGTGAAGCTGTTGAAGGAAGGAAAACTCTCATTTCTCACACTCGATACATCTAAGGGTCAAATCAATATTGCACCTGAACCAAAAGAGGGCCTCATATTAGTGGTCCTAAAGAAATAGTAGTAGGGGTTAACACAATGAGCGATCCGAAGGCGTTCGACAAAATCCTAACGGAGATTATCAGACAGGACAAAGGCATTAAGAAGATCATCTTGACCGACAAAACTGGTCTCACAATAGCCAACGTTTCCAAGTTGAGCTACTATCCAGTTGATGTTGACTCCATAGGTGCTATTGCAAGTGCAGTGTTCTGTGCAAGTGAAGAGCAAGGTAAGAACCTTCAGATTGGTGAGCTTGAAATTGTCACATCGGAATTCTCTGAGGGCAAAATCTTCGCATCCGCCTGTGGTAAAGGAGTACTCTGTGTGGTATCTGAAGCCGAAGTCAACATTGGTTTGATTCGGTTAGTCATGAAGAAACAGGGAGCAGTCCTTGCGAATGAACTTGACAAGTTCCTTACAATAGATTCAAGTCCTGGAAAGGATAAGGATCTTGATGAGGAAGACCTCAGGTCAGCCCTAGCAGAGCTAGAGCGAGTATAATTGCGTTCTCATTTCGCGCATCTGACCAATCTCTGAGTGGTCCCGTGCCACAAAGGCTTTTATTGGGCTAGAATGATAAAACAGTCAGCCCCAAAAACTGGACATCAGGTTTGGAAGATAAATTCCAAATTCTGATTGACGACCAATGCAGTGAAACAGTGAGGTGTTAAAGATACGCAAGGACGATAAAGGACGCATACATCTCAAGCTGGTATTTTATGGACCATCTCTCGGTGGTAAGACAACAGCTTTGCGCTGGTTGTATGGAAAAGTCGAGGGACTCCAGAAAGGAGAATTCACTGCTATCGAGGATGAAACGAACCGAACACTGTTCTTTGACTATGTACCAATGAGCGCAGGCGGCAGGGTCTTATTTGATGTATTCACAGTAGCGGGGCAGAAGAGACATAGACATCAAAGGAAAGTAGTGCTACAGGGCACAGATGGAATCCTCTTTGTCGCAGACTCTTCGCCAGATCAGAGAGACGAGAATACAGAGAGCTTTGAGGAACTGAAGCTGTTCTTGGGCGATGGTCTCGGTCGTGAGATACCAATCGTTGTTATGCTTAACAAGCGTGACCTTCCAAACCGGATGTCACGTGATGAGATGCTGGACTTGCTCGGACTTGGCGGGAACGTACCTATATATGAAACAATAGCTGTACAGGGTGTAGGTGTCAAGCGAGCGTTCCAAGCGATTGCACGAGAAGTGATATTGACACGAATGTATAAGTAGAGTGAGGCCAATGGGCGAGACACGTGGAGATACTCTTGAAGGAGTCCTAAACGAACTACAGGGCAGTATCCCTGAGATTGAGGCATGTGCAATAGTTAGTGTAGAGGGCCTTCCGATTGTGTCGGCCTTGCCAACAGATGTAGACGAGGCAAAGGTCGCAGCCATGACTGCTGCCATGCTTACATTGGGCGAGAAGGCTGCGATTGAATTGGGAAAGGGCAGTCTTGAACAGGTCAACGTCAAGGGCGTTGATGGCTGGTTACTAGTTGTTCAAGCTGGATTGAATGCATGTCTGACAGTATCAACTACTGCAAATGCCAAATTGGGTTTAATCTTCCTCGATATGAAAAGGGCAGCAGACAAGATTGCTCAGATGATTTAATCGGTTAGTGCATAACTGACACTAACATCAACTCTATTAGGGATATTTATGGAGCTAGATTATAGAAGGTGTACAGCTTATTGAATCTCACAGGGCCCGTCTACAGACTTTACGAATATTGGCTACACCGCCAGTTGAGTAAAGATAAGGCCCCACATCATGTTGGCGTAATCTTAGATGGAAACCGCCGATATGCTCGACAGCATGGTCTTGATTCACCTTGGTTTGGTCATCATAAGGGCGCACAGAAAGTCATGGAGGTTCTCCGTATCCTCTGGGAGGCTGGTGTAAAGGTCTGCACACTCTATGCATTCTCAGGAGAGAACTTCGATCGATCAGGCGACGAGATACGAGAAATCATGAAAATCGCCAAGGAGAAGTTCAGTGAGGTTGTGGATAATCCAGATGTCCACCGTCACCGTGTACGTATCAAAGCGATTGGACGAACTGATCTTCTACCAGAAGATGTTCAACTAGCTATACTTGCAGCAGAGGCCGAAACCGAGAACTATAGTGACCACATTCTGAATGTAGCCATAAGCTATGCCGGTAGAGCAGAAGTGGTTGATGCAATGAAAGCCATTGGCGAGAAGATTGCAGCTGGAGCACTCTCACCATCTGAAATTGACGAGAGTATGATTGCGAGTCATCTCTATACGAATGGTGTACCTGACCCTGATCTTATAATCAGAACATCTGGAGAGGAGCGTCTCTCTGGTTTTCTACTCTGGCAATCTGCATATTCAGAGTTGTACTTTGCACAGATTTACTGGCCAGCTGTCAGACGTATCGATATTTGGCGTGCACTCCGATCTTACGAGCTACGAGAGCGGCGACATGGTAAGTAGACACCATTTGACACATTCTTATATGATACACAGTCTTTTCAAACCCGAATCAATGAAATATATGTCAACAAATTAATTTCAGATGTCTTGAGGAGATTGTAGAGTCTTGGCAAGAAAACCCATTGATGCATATCGGGGCTTGATGGAAACAAGATTTCCACCTGAGATAGTTCCACATATGGATACAGTCGTTGGTAAATTTTCCAATTACACTTTTGCAGGACATGACCTATCTTCACATCTAACTAGATTTCTCAAAACAATATCTCGGCTTATTGCTTATGTACGCACAAACGATGTAGTTTCCCTCTCTGACCTAGCTTCAGCAATTGACATATTGGACTACTTCACATCAACTTCCAAATGGTGGTCTATGAATCGCAAGGAACCTGGATTTGTGATACGACCACCTAGTAAGGATCCACGTGACTTCATGAAAGGGATGGTCTCTGTCAAGGTTGGGAGTGCCACAATGAGTCGAATAACAGGTTCAATTGAACGACTCTCTCGCTTTCTCGATGAGCACGAAATCACCTCGATGCCTCAAAGAAACGACCTTTGCGAATCGCTAGCGTCGGTATGGGTCCTGTTTTGTGCATTCATATGCAAGAGTCAAGGTCGTAATCTCACCGACGAGAACGATTTTGAACTGGCCTATGATATCACACGAATACTTCTCTTCCATAGCGAGTATGATGATCTTAGAACACTATCAGCTGTCCGTCGACTAGGTACCAGCTCACGACTTCCTAGTGTGGCTGGAATCACTATTACACCGGGATTTGAGAGTAGATTGGATTCTTCTGTTGCTGCTCAGCTAGAACAGAACTACTTTGACAGTCTTCCTAAGGAATCATCCCCTCCCTCAGCATCTCTACGAGCCCTACTCACGAATTCACTAAGGTTCTTAGCACAACTAGAAGCATTCTCACAAGGTATTGATCGTATTGAGGAACATCAATATGAAAACTTGATTCGCGGGGCAATGAAGACCCTAGAACAGACTGGAATGTCTACGAATTTGCTGCATGATGAATCTTCTGTGATTGATTTATTCAACAAATTCAGAACTAATGAGGAATTCATGGAACGAATCAATCTGCTTATTCGCCGCTTTGAGGGGTTAATTGTGGATTCTACAGGCAACCGCGACTTTCTCTTCGAGCACAGCAAACTAATCCCCCGTTTTGTTTCACTAGTACTGTTAGTGATTGGAGGAAACATGGATTCATCTGCTGAGATTTTGCGAACCAGCGATTTACAGAGAGGCCTGATATTGCTTGATTCTATTATCAATGGCTAGATGAATCGTCTTTTTCTGGGTTCTCGATTAGAATCCTCGCATCGACAACCAACACACCCTTGCCCTTCTCATATACGAATGTGGGATTACAATCTAGTTCTGTAATCTCTTTGTTCTCATCAATCATCTTTGATACCTTGAGCATCACATCTACAAGTGCATCAACATCACGTGGTGGTTCGCCTCTCACGCCCTCTAGTATCTTGTACGCCTTAAGTTCAGAGAGCATCTCACGTGCATCAATTTCACCCATTGGGATGAGCCTGAAACTGACATCCTTCAGGACTTCAACGAATATACCACCTAAGCCCGCCATGAGTGCATGACCAAACTGTGGGTCACGAGTAACGCCTACGATGATCTCTGTTCCCATTTCTGAGAACTCCGTGATGAAGACACCACGACTCAAGTCAACCTCATGTCCTTTCTCCTCACCGTACTTCTTAGCATTCTCCATTATTTCTCTGAATGCCGAGCGTACATCTTCCTCGTTCTTCAGGTTAAGTTTGACTCCACCTGCATCTGACTTGTGTAAGACATCCTTTGATAGAATTTTAAGAACAACTGGGAATCCTATCGCCTTTGACTTCTCTACAGCTTCATCCTCTGTTGCTGCAGTATCGTATGGTGGGATTGGTATTCCATATGCCTTCATTATATCCTTGGCTTCATGTTCAAGGACAAAGGTTCGTCCCTCCTGTAGGGCGGTCTCGAAAATCTTCTTGGCTAACTTCATCGTTTCAGTCCTCTCTGGTATCGTATTCAGAACTATCTCTCTTATTTATGATTCTCGGCGTTGGAAGTCCTCTTGAACTTGTCCCCATATTTGATTTCACCGTATCTTGCTAAAGCCCAAGCTGCTAGTGCACCTTTCTCTCCAGTTGCATATGTAGGTACTCCCATGAGTTCCATTATCTCGCCAGCCTTTGTCGTGAATGCTCCACCTTGGCTCACCACAACGAATGGTCTCTCAGATCGACGTTGATAATTAGATATTACATTAGTGATCTCCATACCCAGTGTGGGTGTCTGCAGAAGCATACCTACGAGGAATATATCGTATTCATCACTCTGGATAGCTTCTTCGAAAATCGCTTCATACCTGCTTGAGTCAGAGTCACCAACTACATCACATGGATTACCCCATGCACAGTAGGATGGAAGTCGTGCGGCAAATCGGTCATTCAGCTCAGGTGATGGATGCGGTTGTGCCAGTCCAAGTGTTTCAATGGCGTCAGTAGTCATAACACCGAGACCACCCCCATTTGTGACCATCAAAACTCTATCTCCTCTAGCTGGGGGTTGCATAGAGAGCGCTTTTGCCATATCAAACATGTTCTCGAAGTTACTCGCACGGATTACACCTGATTGTCTGTATGCAGCATCTGCCACCCTATCTGACCCCGCAAGTGAGCCTGTGTGAGAGCTTGCTGCCTCCTTTGCACGGGAACCTCTTCCAGACTTTACAACAATTACGGGCTTGGACTTTGCCACCTTATGTGCAGTATCGAAGAACGATCTCCCTTTCAGAGGGTCATATCCCTCTGTGTAGTAACAGATCACTTGCGTTGTTGGATCTTCTCCAAGATAATACAGTAAATCATCATCATCCACGTCACACTTGTTACCAAGACTGACGAGTTTACTGATTCCTAGACCAAGTTCTGAGGTCCAGTCTGAGATGGCGGCTGCAAATGCACCAGATTGAGAGACCAGTGATATGTTTGCAACATTGCTAGCACGAGGACGACCACATCGATATTCTGGCAAGAAGAAAGTGTCAACGTGACTATGAGTGTCTATGACGCCAACGCAATTTGGACCAATTATGCGAATCCCATTCATCTTACCAATCTGAACTATCTCATCCTCAAGTTCAATACCTTTTGGACCGGTTTCACTAAACCCTCCCGAAATCACAATGGCTGCTTTGGTCCCCTTGGCTGCAATATCTTCAAAGACTCTCGGTGCAAATCTTGCAGGTACAGCCACTACAACCAAATCAACGGGATCAGGTATGTCTTGAAGTGAGGGGTAGCACGGTACTCCAAGGACACTACTATACTTAGGATTCACTGCATAGACTTTTCCACTATATTGTGGTTTGATGAAGTTCTGGACAATTGCTTGACCAACACTATTCGGCGAAGCTGATGCACCATATATTGCGACGCTTTTAGCATTAAAGAACAAATCGAGTCCAACAATACTACTTCCCGACATATTCGATAGTTCTCCTTTACTAGTGGCACTTGGTTTAGTTTCAATCTTCTACTTGTAGGTTATCATGTGGTATCACAATCCTAATCAAGTTGGTTCTATTCTGATTCAGGGTATCAGAATGACATTCGACATTCTCCATGACGGTCGTAAAATCCTGCAGGCTACTGTAGATGAACTAGATGACTGGATGTTACTTGGTAATGAAACACGAGTCCGAAATTTCGGTCACGATCTCTATTGTTATGCCCCAACTTCATACCCCCATAAGATTGAGGACCATCAGATAGAAAATCCGGATAATTTCATCTCTCTTAGCGTGACCGGTACTGGATGTTCTTTGAATTGTAAGCATTGTGAGGGTCGACTGTTAAAGGGAATGGAACCAGCACTTACACCTGAGACTCTACTAGAACGATGCAATGAGGTGAAGCATCAAGGCGGTGAGGGAGTCCTCATTAGTGGTGGATCCGACTCGAGGGGACATGTTGTTCTCGATAGGTTTGGAGATACAATTCAAAGGATAACTCAAGAGATTGGGCTCAAAGTAGTAGTTCACACAGGGCTCATTGATGAAACAACAGCTAGAATGCTCGGAGAGGCCGAAATTGATGCTGCTATGCTTGATATCATAGGAGATGCACATGTTTCTGAGGATGTATACAAAATACCTGATGGCCCCTCAAAGATGAATGATTCCATGAAAATACTTCGTGAGATGGGTATTCCAATGGTGCCGCATTTGCTTGTAGGTCTCGATTATGGCAAAATGTCAGGGGAACTAGAGGCACTGCAGATGATATCGACGCATAAACCTGAGGCTGTGGTCATCATTGCACTAAATCCCATACGACGAACTGAGATGGGGGATGTTGAGCCTCCCTCTCCTGAGAGCATTGGACGAGTTATTACAGCAGCCCGTCTTGGAATGGAAAACATCCCACTCTTGCTGGGTTGTGCTCGACCTCTTGGTCAGCATAAGATTGACACAGATAAGTTTGCAATCAGGTCGGGTGCCAACGGAGTTGCATACATCAGTCAGGAAGGAGTCGATTTTGCACGTCAACTTGGATTTGTTCCAGTCTTTAGGGATGTGTGCTGTAGTCTTGCGTATCAGATGATTGGTTGATTCGTGTTCTCACAAACCATCCTACAAGCTCGTATCCTGAGTCGAAGACCCATAGACCAATGGCAGGAGCTATAAACAATGGCCAAGGGATGGAGAGAAGGATGACAGACAGCTTGAGAGTCAGTCTATATTGGAAGAACTTGCTTGCACGAGGTGTTGCATTCTTGTCAGCCCAATCATTC
>JAEOST010000446.1 GCA_016840245.1 Candidatus Thorarchaeota archaeon | reverse complement strand
GAATGAGAAAACAGGCTCAAAGGTTCTAGGTGTACTATCTGGAGCCCAGATTGATGCACATGGTAATTTGAATAGTACCGTGATAGGACCCTACACTGAGCCATCAACAAGATTTCCTGGTAGTGGTGGAGCTTGTGATGTAGCTAGTTTTGTTGGGCGAACCATGATATTCATGAAACACGAACGACGAAGATTTGTCAACAAGATGGATTACCTAACAACCCCGGGTTGGTTAACTGGTTATAATAGTAGAAATGAAGTTGGTTTGTCAAGGGGAGGTCCCGAAGTGGTCATATCCGATCTGGGGGTCATGTTATTCAATCCAGATACGAAGAGGATGTACCTTTCACATTATTACGAGGCCTCTTCACTCGAAGAAATTGCGGATGAAACTGGTTTTAAACTTGATACAAATGGTGCTCAACTTGAACCTCCACCTTCTGAAAATGAATTGAATATTCTTCGCAAGGTAGTTGATCCCTTGAAGCTAATTCTTCATTAGCCTTAATCATTCTTTAGTCAATGGTAACATATCAGCTGATTAAAAATCGTGGATGAGGTTTTTCTGGTTGAATTCTATCTTCCAGAAGAAGTCCTGAGAGGGCAGCGTCTATCATAGCTACGGATGGATAAACTACAGGGGCATGCTTAGCAGGACCCATCAGCACAAAATCAGCTCCAAGTGAAACTGGCATAAGGTTGGATCCAACAAGTGCGGGAGTCTTGGCGTCTTTACCAAATTTCGGAACCAATCCACGCCATAGGCTAATGGCATTGTGGGCTCCATTCCCTACTGGATATCCATACTTATCCTTGAGGTTATGCAACGTCTTGCATGCAATTCCAAGAGTTAGAACATCCATAACACCTGTATCAATGAGAATTGTCGTGATTCCAACTTTCTGTGCCTTCTGTATTAGACCGTCAGCTAACTCCGTTCGTTTAGATGCCGATGTTATTGATTGTGTGTTGAATGTTAGAAGGAGTGCGTTTCGAAGTCCGGATTTCTGAATAACATCATAGAGTTCATCCTTTGTATCAGGTGTGAGCGAATTTAGTATTACTCGATCTAGAAATCCACCTTCTTCTGCTATCTTTATTCCAGCTGAATTGACCTCCACAGAATCAGACCCATCGATGAGAAGTGGGAACTCAGTCATATCTACGAGGTTTCGTAAGTATTGTCCAATAGCCTCTGGTGATGTTGCCACAACATCTAGCATCGTTCCAAGACCAGTCCTATCAGACATGTCTTTCAACATAAGGAGAAGGTCTTCGACTTTGGTTCTATTGAAGTCTCCAGTCTTTGGATCTTGTACATAGGGATCCTTTGTGTAGAAGATTGAACCAATAAGGACAGTAGGGATCTTGCCAGGTATTCCACCTATCCGCACACCGCTAATATCGTAGGTTTTTTGCTCCGACATGTACTCGAACAATATTCATTTCTCCTTCTTCCTTAATTGAAATTGTTACTTTGCAGATAACATTCTGAACAGCTATACTATACCATCTAGGTTGAGCAACGTCAACGTGTCTGTAGTTGGGAGACCATCATCAATGTTGTATCCACGTAGTTCGTAGAACTTGTCCAAACACGCGTCGTAATCAGCTTCGTTCATGAATGACTTCATTCCTTTTCGAGGTCCACTGATCTCAGGTTCCCATAGACGGGGTGGGATGATATCTTCATCTCTCGAAATACCTTCACGGTGATTGAACATTCTTCCCAATGCAAACACACGTCGTGCAAAGAGTTTTGCACTCTCTTCATTGTAAGATAATCCAGTTGCTGCATTCAAGAGATCAATTTTCATTTGATGGGATAGGGGCATATGGTAAGTGAAGTGACAAACAATAAGTGAGTCAGTCAGAGCTTTCTGATCTCGCGAAGTTAGCATTGATTCTACCACATCAACAGCAGATGAATTAGTTGGATCTGATGTCGAAGGCCAACCTCTCAAATGACTTGCTCCTACATTGGCAGTTGCATACGAGAGACCCATTCCCTTTCTTCCTCTGGGGTCCCAAGCTGGGACTTCCAGTCCCTTAAAATGGACAGCAAGTGATTCAGTACCTTTACCAAGTTTCTTTGCAGCCTCTCGAACTCCATCTGCGAGAACATCACCAAGACCATCTCTGTAAGCAATCATTCTTAGCAATTTTATTGCTGCTTCACCATCACCGAAGTTTAATGAAAAGCCAATTTCTTCCTCAGACAAGATTCCCCTCTCAAATGCCTCCATGGCAAAACCAATTATGCCTCCACAACTTATAGTATCAAGACCAAGTTTGTCAGCCATGTAGTTCAACTTCAGCACCATTTGTGGATCAGAGATACCTGGGTTTCCTCCCATAAGTCCGAGAGTTTCGTACTCGATAGTTGATTCAACTTCGGATGAGGGATCATCTGGATCATTCGTCTTGTATGCTCTAGTACATTTCATTACACAGTGAGGACATGAATTGTGAGCACCTAGAGCCCACTGCTCAAGAACTTCAGGCACAATCTTGAGATGATCTTCAAAGTGACCAGTCTGATAGTTTCGTGTTGGAAACTGACCCATCTCATTTGCTACTTCAACAAGGAAAGGCGTACCATACTGTTTGAAATCAACATTTGCTTTCTCATTCCACAATTTTGAAACTGTCTTATTGATCTCACGAATCACATCGGGATTGGCAGCTTGAACCTTTTTAGAACCTCTAACAACAACAGCTTTCAGATTTTTTGAGCCTAGTACTGCTCCTGCACCACCACGTCCGGTCTGGTGATGGATTTCACAACATCCTGTTGCGATTCGACTGAGGCGTTCACCAGCAGGTCCTATGGTGTATACTGTTGATTTCTCCACTTGTTCTTGTAACATTCTGGTTGTCGTATGAACGTCTTTTCCCCATAACGAATCTGCTTTCTCAAATGTAACATCATCGTCATGTAATCTTAGAAAGACGGGTTCGTCGGATCGTCCCTTAACACATAAAGCATCATATCCTGCTTTCTTGATTTCTCGACCCAGAGCTCCACCACTATGGGTATCTAAGAAGAGCCCACTGAGAGGTGACTTCGTTACAAGAGCCCACCTTCCAACATTTGGTGCTGGTAGTCCCTGCATAGGTCCATTCATGAAGAAGAGAATATTCTTGGGTCCAAGTGGATCAATACCAGCCTCTAAATTCTTGTAGAGTAAGTAAGTTCCAAGACCCTTTCCACCAATGTAACTCTCGTAAATGCTCTTGTCAAGTTTTTCCTCTCGAGTCGTTCCATCTGTGAGATCAACCCAAAGGATACGTCCGTTCCAACCAAGCAATGTCACGATGCCAATCCTCCCAACTGCTAGGAAATTTCGATTTTTGAGATGTCACTGAGTTCCTCCATACCATGGAGATTTCTAAGAACAGCCATGAGCACTCCAACTAAAACATTGTTCACGAATTTGTTCATTGCAATTTTCTCGCCGTTAACAATCAACTCGACTTCCGAACCCATTTTTACTCACAGTTGATACAGATTCTGAGTGCACCTTTTCTAGTTTGGGGTTTTAGAATTCTCTGTAAGTGCCCAGAAGCTAATTGGGTGATTCCTAGGCGCACTCCGATATGCATTTATAGGGCACGCAATCGTACCCGTCCCGACCACTTACCATTAGAAGGTGTGTATTCCATTGATGGCGAAGGAAGTAACAGTATCCCTAGTCACGCAGACATCCCCAGATGGGGAACGTTTTGAAGCGATTAATAACATGTCAAGTCTCGGGGCCATTGTTGGTATGTTGGCCGCTATTGTAGGCATTGTCATGGGCGGAGGTAACTCATTAATTCCTATGCCAGGAATCGAGAGAGCATATCTGCATGAGAGTTCTTACTTTATGAGTGCAGCAATATTTCTCGGACTAATGGCATTCTCACTTATACTACAAATTCGTGGTATTAGAAAATTGAGAGGAAAATTAGCATCCAACTATGGAATGGTTGTCTATGGTACTATCATTACAGCGCTTATTGCCATAGTTGTACTAATTACTGGTGGAATGAATTTAACTCTAGCCGGTCAAATTGAACCATGGACTGTAGACTTAATGACATATGGAGGACTCTTTGTCATTTTCTGGCAGTTGATCACGGTTGTATTGGCTGATTCATTGAAGACATGGGTAGGAGTACTGGCCGGAATATTGAATGCGATATTTATTCCAGTGCTGGCTATTGGACAAGTCTTCATTGGTTCAGGCATAGTGTACGTGGCATACGGTATTCTATTCATTGCACAATTATTCACTGTTTTGTTCTGGTGGTCCCCTGAATCAGATATCAGGGAGTATACTCGAACTG
>JAEOST010000445.1 GCA_016840245.1 Candidatus Thorarchaeota archaeon | reverse complement strand
TATGGATGGGAAATGGACCAACACCACAGAACATGTCCACAACAAGCTCATTGTCACCAACAAGCTGGGCAATTCTATTGTGCTCTTCGAGAAGTCTTGGACTGAAGTAGGCCTTAGAGAGGTCCACTGCTAGGCGACAGCCATATTCGATATGAATTGTGTCAGTCTTGGCTTCACCCGCTAGAAACTCATACTCCCTGATTCTAGTCGTTCCCGTGATTGCCCCTTTCTTTGCCAGAATTGTAGAGAAGTTTTTGTGAACCTCGTGGAAGACTCTGCCAATCGTTTCTCTGTGACTCGATAATTCATCAGGTATCTCTAGGACTGCAATGTCACCAATCAGATCATACGCACGTGGAACAAGTTCGATTTCTTCTGGACTTAGATATCTCTCTAGAGCCTCTGTAAGGTTCTTAGGACCTTGGGAACTTGGTTCAAACTCCATCCGACCTGTTTCAAAAGTGATTGATTTCATGATTGTGTCTATCAACTCACTCTGTACATCTTGAACAAGAGGCATGAAGAGCATTCCATCTTCTGATAGAATCTTATATTCTGTATCAAGTAGATTGTGCTCCAATAGAGCTTTCCTAGCTCTTTCTCCATCCTTTGATGCAACCTTCAGGAAGAGTTTCTTTGATGACATCATCTTGGGGAACAACCTGCATACCTAAGACACTTGTGATAATGAGCTAAGCGAGCAGTCTGATGAACTCCTTGCCAGCTCCTGATTTGGTCCCCACCATAATCTGATAGAAGGGATTATCGCCATTTGTTGGAACAACCTCTTGGAGAGTTCCAGTAACATCCACACGATCACCAGTTCTCAGAAGACCTCCAAAAGCACCATCGTATACCATGATTCGACTCACAGAATCACCACTTATCACATCAAGAGGTGGAGATTGTCCTTCATAGATGGCTGGATGAAATATTCCAAACTCAGCAATTTCTATCTCCATTCTGATTGTAGTGGGTTCAGTGGATACTGTAGTGTATGACTCACTACCGTAGCGAATTGGAACTTCGTCTGGTAAGAGGATAGGTGTAATTCCAATGCAGACATCACCCAGACATAGCGCTTTTCGACGGCTGAATAGATTCTCTAAATCTTCTGACTTCATGATGGGAACCCTAGCGTGGACTCTAGACATAGCGTGTTTCCAGTCAGTGAGTTCACGTAAACGTGCATCTTCTCTCCCTTCTGTAAGCGATTCGTAGTTTTTGTGAAGTGTCCAACTGGCATCAAATCCGTAGATGTTCATATTGATGTCAGACCGTTCCAGATTATGTCCCTTCCAGAGTATACTTCCTGCGACTCCAATTTGACTATGCTTGAAACCTAGAGCGTCATGAAGAGTGTCTGCTCCGCGCTTCGCAAGTTCTTCAAGCGGATCTTTTGGACCGTGCTCAATTATCTCCTTTAGCCTAATCTCTGGACTGAAGTATTTTGCAACATTCTCCGTAGGAGGTTCTAGTAGGTCAGTGCCAAAATGGTGGTCCTCCACTACGTAGTTAGGAGGGATTAGACTCATCCCATCAACGGTGGAGCTGACACTACCCCAGAATATGCGTTTGTACTTGATGTCACCAGATTTCCATTCTCCAGATGGGTCGGGAACATACTTGAGAAATGAGAGTATTCTGTCTGATGGTTGAATATATCCTAGAACAACAAAGACTCGACCTTCTACATCATGGAAAATGTCACGATCCCTCACATTAGTGGGTAGGTCGATACACGCAGGGTCAGTCAACTCATCAACCCCAGACTTATCAGCTAGATAGATTAGATGGTCCACACAAAGACTGTATGACCATTTCGGAGTAGTGCTGATGAAGATTCTCCATCTATGTGATAGCCTTAATCCTGCCGGTCTTGGGGGCTACGAGTCAATCATCCATTATCTGTCAAAGGAGATGGCAGCAGAAGGACACGAGTCAGTTGTTGTTACACAATCACCCTACCGAAACTCGCCAGAATCAATTAAGAAACATCACTACACCATATATCATTTGACAGGCAATATGCTTGAAGCAAGGAAATGGGAATTCTATGCACTGCCTGAGGATGAGAGAGCAGAAGCAGCTGAGAATCTATTCAAATCCTCTGACATCGTTGAGAATGTAGATATACTCACAAATCAGCTTACAAAGCTCATTCGTGAGCTTCGGCCTGACATAATCCATGCTCACAGCATTTACGTAGTTTTCAACAAAGTGATAGCTAATCTCCACGTTTTGAATGAACTGAAGATTCCAGTAGTTGTGACTGTTCATGGTTTACCTAAACCGCTCATCCTTCCGGATGGTAGAGAAACAACCGATTACAATGAGCTCGTTTCCGACTTTGGTTTCGACCTTGTTATTGCGGTCAGTGACAATGTTGCTGATGCCATCAAGAAACAGCTCGATTCGAATCTTCACGAGCGAGTTCGTACGATATATAGTGGAATTGACCTGTCCGTATTCAGACCACTGCCAGATATAAGAAAACAATGGGACCTAGCATTCATGGGGCGTCTGGAAAGAATGAAATCTGTGGATTTGTTTCCAGAGATGTTGTCCCTTCTCAAATCCAAGTTTCCTGACCTTCAGATGATGATGACCGGGGAGGGTTCACTCAAGGACTGGTTATTCAATGAGTTTGATGAGAAGGGAGTGTCATCCATGGTAGACTACAAGGGGGTCGTTGAAACCAAGATTGTCCCTGTTCTAATCAACAAGAGCAGAATCTTTCTTTATCCTTCAAGACGAGAGCCGTTTGGACTCTCAATTGTCGAAGCGATGGCCTGTGGCGTCCCTGTCATAACAACAGACGTGTTTGGACCGAAGGAGATAGTCAAGCATAACTATGATGGATTTGTTGTACCACCAGATGATGTTGAAGCACTTGCCGGGGCTGTTGAAATGCTCCTCACAGATGATAAACTGAGACAGAGGATTGGACAAAATGGTCTAAAATCTGCTCAGGATAGATATGACATCAGACATCACGCAAAACGACTAATTGTGATATATGACGAAATAATTACAGCAAAGAAAAAGTGAGTCTGTGGGACCCAGAAGAGCCCCACGGATAAATCTACTAAGGCCATGGAATTTTGACACTTACAATATTCCACAACCGAGCAAATAGTGGTGTCAGTAGGATGACGGTGGGCAGGCCTATTGTCAGCAATGGTAGTAATTGGAATCCAATCGCAACTAGAGTGGCGACCTGTTCGACAAACAAGCCAATAATTGCTGTAATTAGAGCAGTAAAAATCAAGCCTATCACGGACAGAATCGACAGCTTCGCAAGTGACCGACCGCTAGTGAAATCGTAGCT
>JAEOST010000444.1 GCA_016840245.1 Candidatus Thorarchaeota archaeon | reverse complement strand
GTCCTTTCTCTTTATTTTTGAACAGAGTTATTAGCTGGAGACGAATCTAGGTATCCATGGTAAAACGAGCCATTGTTAGACCTCCTGGTAGGTCATATTGTGAATGTATCTCATCTCATCCGGAACGTGATCTTCTGAATCTTGATGTTGCACAGATGCAACATCGTGTATATGTTCAGACATTGAAGGATTTGGGACTTGACGTTATCGAGATGCCACCTATTGATGATTTGCCAGATTCATGTTTTGTAGAAGATACTGCAGTAATCCATGGCAAGAAGGCATTGATGACAAGACCAAATCCGATTAGTAGACGGGGAGAGGTTGATTCAGTAGCTCAAGTGCTAGAGAACTATTTTGAAGTAATATCCGTTGAATCTCCAGGTACTGTTGAAGGTGGTGATGTAATCCACTTACCTGAGAGGTTGATTAGTGGTTGTACTCAAAGAACCAATCTTGAAGGTATACACCAAATGGAGAAATTGCTTGGAGTTCAAGTTGATGTTATCCAGGATGATAAAATCGTACATCTCAAGAGTTATGTAACACATCTTGAAGAGGGAAAATTCATTGGCAGTGAGAGATACTCACAACATTCAGCTTTCAACAATTCAGAGTTTATCACCATTCCAGATTATGAAACCTACGCCTCTAATACACTCACAATCAATGGTACTGTAATTATTCCTGTAGGATTTCCAGAAACCAAGAGAATACTTATCCAATCAGGATTTGACGTTGTAACACTATATACTTCAGAATTCAGTCGATGTGAAGGAGCTCTAACTTGTCTCTCGATAATCTTCTGAGCCATGTATCGGTTGCTTTTTCAATGTCAAAGGAGGCAATACAAGCGCAAAAAAGGCTAATATCGTACGATATTCTCGATTGTCTAGGCACTCGGAGGTAGAAAACTCTGTCAAAGAAGAAACGTCAAGCAAAGGAAAGAAAGCTTGCATATGTTGACAGAGCATGCGACTTGTGTGCACGAGGAGATATCGATGGATTCAGGACCCTCCTGAAAGGATATTGGAAAGACAAGAAGAAACATCCATGGCATCGAATCTACGGAATTATCCAGAAGAGTTGGAATAAAGAGAAAGGGGCTGAAGACCCCGCTGAAACAATTGCACTCCTTCGTGATGGGATATTAGGGTGTCTAAATCTTCATTCATTATCTTTGGCCCTTGATGTTACCGCGCAGGAGATTCTTGCAATTCTTCTCAAGGGTAAGAATTGGAATGACGGTAGAAGGGATGCAAGATCATTCTGTTCCATGCAGGCATCTCAATTAATTTCCAAACAAAATATCGATTACCTTGATACAACCTCCCTGAAGAGAGACGGCTTTGGATATTTGATACCACTACTCGATGAAGCTCGATTAGAACAGTATAGGAAAGCACGTCCCACGAAAGAGAAAGGAAACTTAATTCTCAAACCTCTTGCTAAATCAGTGCATGGAAGAAAAATCCTTCGAACATTCATGATTACTAGCCCCACGATAAAGGCATCAGATGACCAAGCTAAGCAACTAATGTCTGAATACGAGAACTATCTAATTGAGTTGGAAACTGACACAAGTAAGACTGAGATACCCACAGGACCTACCGAACAGCTCACACTTGAAGGGGAACCAGTTTCACTAGGAGAAGAAGAAGAGAGTGAACCAACTGACGCAGATACAGCAGAAAAAGGCATACAAGCACCACTCTCTGAATACATTCCTGCCGAGAAGAAGATAAGTGCTAAAGAAGCAAGTAGGAAGAGAAGAAAAGGAAGACGAGCAAAGAAGACCAAAGGTGCAAAAGGAGGTAAGAAATAGATTGAGTAAGAAGACCTCCAAGTCTGCACCTGATCTTACCAAAATTGAGATGAAGAAGATTCGTGAGATGCGAGCAATCTCATCCTCGTTAGATTCACCAGATCTCGGAACTATGTACACTGCTGCTGGAAAGTTGATGACATACCCCGCAGCAAAATCTCTACTTCCTAAAGCAATGAGCCTACTTTCTACGACAGACGCGACACTTCGCAGACTGGTCTATAGAATGGCTGGAAGGAATATCTATGGAGATTACATCCCAGAGCTTTTCAATTCAATGAAGACAATCAATCCTGCAGAACGTGAACAAGTGCTACAGGGTATTGAAGAACTGTTTCTGACCCAAGGAAGTCCAAAATCAGCTTCAGAACAAAAGAGATGGATTTCTGCCCTCAGCCAAGTCGGTCACGAGCATCAAGCAACCGTATTTGGAATAATGGCAACTCTGGGCGCTGCAGGTCTAAAGTGGGTCAAGAGTAAAATCAAGAATAGTGTCGAAATAATCTCTATCGGTACAATTCCAAAGTTTAGAGCATTCGATGATAGTGATAGGACCGACCTAGTGAAACTTCTTACCACAGCAGCATCTAAGAAGAAGCGCGAACTCCTGCCGTATATCTGTGAGGTTGTCGAACCATCCACGGTGAAATATCTCAAACCATTCCTGATTGAAGGAAAATGGCAGGATCGAGTCCACGTCGCAAAAGCAGTGGGTGTGGTTGGAATCACATCGGCAACAGGACTTGTTATGGATATTGTTGCAGACCCAGATTGGAGAGTCAAACAGGAACTCCTTGAGAATGTAAGCATAGGAGATTCAAAGTTCTCGAGTCTCACAAGAGTGCTATCCTACATGATTGGAGACTCCCATTCAAGAGTTCGCGGTCAAGCTGACCGATTAATACTCGAATTAGGGATCACTGAATGTATTGGTTCAAATCTTGAATCACAGAGGAAGAAACTGGAGAAGAAATTCAGGGT
>JAEOST010000443.1 GCA_016840245.1 Candidatus Thorarchaeota archaeon | reverse complement strand
TCTGAAGAACTAAGAATAATGTTGCAACTAATACAACTGCGAATACCTTGCGTGCTTTCAAGAAAGACTCACTCCTAAGTTAGCGAATGCTCAGTTCCTAATTAATTGATGTGATGAATCTCTTAGCAATCTGACGATTGGGAAGGCACAGAACCATCAAGGGAAGGAAAATTCCATCCGCTCTAACGTGTCCTGTGCGATATCCCCTACTTCTTCGCTCCAACTAGTTTCTTAGAACTCCATAGTTTGTATATTCCAGCCATTGCCAAGAAAGCACAGCCAGTCCCAACTCCTAACATCAGGTACCCAAGACCTTCCGCTCCTGGGTCTGGAGTTGTTGGTGTGGGTGTAGTCGTATCAGTTGGCGATGTTGTGGTTGGTGTAGGTGTGATGGTTGTAGTTGATGCATTTACAACAATTTCAATTTCGGAGTGTATAGAGTTGTCAGAGGGATCTGTTACAGTGATTCGAAGAGGATATACTCCAGGACCTAAGATTCCAATGCTCTCTAAAAGACCGGTTGCAGATATTGTGAAGTCCAGTGTATTGTTCACCGACCAACTGACAAATCCAGAGATGTCGAAGGCTTCCAACTGATAGGAGAGGGTCTCTCCTTCTTCGAGGATTTGGTCCACAGGCACCGTAATCCATTCTGGGTCCACCGAGTCAACTACATGGACTGTGAACGTACCAATCAATGGAGTATCATAGATGTCTGTTATTTGAACAACAATATGGTAGTCTCCCGCTGTCAGAGTTATGACATTCGTTATGATTCCCGTTGGGCTGATTGAGAAATTCACTTCATCATCTATTGACCAATCACCGAGAACTGAACTCACTGTTGCGTTGAGGTCATATGAGAAAGCTTCCCCAAGTTCGATGTACTGGTCCATAGGAACCTCGACCCATGTGGGAACCTCTGGGACATACATGAGTGGATGCCAGTCAGCGTCTGATGCATCGCCAGGAATCGGATGGAATGTATCACCAATACCATCTCCATTTCCATCAGTTCCTGTGTAGTTGCTCCAATAGTTGTAATCAATCAGGTTGTTGATACCATCGATATGCCCATTCTTAGCACAGTCCATGATTATGTTCCACGTGACATTGTTGTCGGATGTAGTGCTATCAAGGAAAAGACCAATTTGCCATGCACCGACTAAGAAGTTACTATGGATCTCTGTTCTGTTTGTATTAACTGAGAATATCGAGTACCCATTATTAGTCAGGTTATTGTGATTCAGTGTGTTATCCTCAGAGTCTTCGAGAGTGATTGCATACGCTGTGACATCAATCTCGTTAGCTGATACAATGTGATTTCCACCTTGAGATATCATTACACCATATGAGTCACCCACAGAAGGTGCAGAGATAGTATTGTCAATTACATCGTTTGACTGGGATTGGGAAATCAAAATTCCCCATCTGTTGTTGAAGAGGTAGTTCTGAGTTATCACATTGTCATACGAACTCGATGTAGTGCTAATACCACGTTCTGAGTTTTCAACAAGAATATTATCACGAACTGTGTTGTCATGTCCTGACATTATATTGATACCAAGTGTGTTGAAACTGCAGTTGTTGTCTGCGATAAGTGCATAATTTGTATTGGAGTACAGTTGTATACCGAAGTCATTCTCTATGCAAGTGTTGTTATGCACAGTAGGCATGTGAGTGTACGGTATGTAGATTCCTACTCCAAGATATCCTAGTGCTACGTTATCTTTGCAGAAGTTTTCATACACCTCAGCATCGGTCGCATACGATAGGTACATGCCCCATCTTGTGTTGGCTGTGCAATTATTATCAAATATCTCCAAATTCGATGAATGCTCAGTGTGGATACCCATGTAATTTCCAGTCAGAGTATTGTTGGTCACCACTGTGTTGGGTGAATGGTAAATGCAGATTCCATTAGTGGCACTTTCAATCACTTGGTCTTCCACAGTAACAGAGTCGCAATCGACCAAAATTACCTGCCCTGCACCAGTTAGTACAGTGCCACCCATTTGACCCTCCAAAAAGATGAGAGGTTTTCCATTGACGGTGTTACCACTGACAAATGTCTGACTGAAATCAACCAGATCGTAGCCTGCAAAATCAAGCCCGCCATCAGTCAGGGTGTTGTTGATAAAGGTGTTACCACCAGAATATAGAAGCCTAGCCCCCCCTTCAATCGAATTGTTGGTGTAGGTATTAGATGGTGCGCCGATGATGTACATTCCAGCTATGTCGTTACCAATCATTGTGTTATTGATCACTACAATACCGCTACTAGAGTCAAGCCAAACACCTGCCTCGTTGTAATGTAAGTTGTTCTCTGAAATAACACCATTGGTGACATTGTCAAGAAACACTCCAGCATCTTGATAGCCATAGGTCGCACCCGTTAAATTGCAGTTGCGAATGATGAAGTGCCTAGTTGTGTGACTAATGCTGATACAAGCACCAGCAACACCTAACTTATCAATCGCATGTCCTTCAATGAGATATGGATGTGTAGCATTTCCGCCACCGTCCCATCCGTTTGCGATTGCAGTTGCATCAAAGACGGCATCGCTATCAATCAGGATAGGAGTAGTGCCATTAGAAATCTGGAATTGCTGGGTCAAAGTAACATGAGTTTGATGTTGAAACTCAACTACAAATGATGAGCTAGCCAACATAAATGTCAGCGCTAGAAATATGCATATGTTCCTTTTAGAAACCACGCGAAACACCAAATGTCCTTGACAATTTGGGTATACTTATGATTTCTGGATAATAGAACAAGTGTCTAAGAGCCAAAGAAAAGCCCTGGAATTGCTAGCCAGATGAAGAATATTCCAAATGCTATCTGAAACAGTCCAATCCCGATGTTGACCAGATTGAGTCGACCAGCCTGCGAATCAACCTGAGCTTTTTCACTGCCATAAGTGGCTCCAACTGAGAGAAAAGCACCAAAGATGAGGTCTGTGGATATGTGAGTGAAATAGATCAATATGCCAGCGATGAGAACAGCGCCTAAACTCCATTCAACACTCTCAAGTAGAAAATTGATTGCAGTGAAACCTGCCGCAATCCACCAGAGCAGAAAATACGGTGAAAAGATACTAACAAGGGCTCCCTGTGTTGTTGCTCCTATTGCAGATGATGCAGTCAATTCATGTTTTGTCTCGGTTTCAGATTCGACCGCTTCCTGTTTGTAATCGCGGAGAGCTACCAAGCCGAACAGAATTATGATAACACCACCAACTCCCATGAGAATATCTGTGTAAGGATCAATTACTGAAGAGTTGACACCCAGAATGATAGCCACAACTATGACTAGTTCAACGAGAGAATGACCAACCATAGGTAACATTCCATGGAGTCGCCCACGTTTACTTGCTTGTTGAATGACTGCCGCAGAGAGTGGTCCAGGGGCCAATGCTCCACTAAGGGAGATAACAAACCAGCCTGCAAGGACAATTACTACCTCTATGACACCCATTCTTTCTTCCTCTGTGATTCGCTAGACTCATTTCAAAGAAAAGCTTGGTGTTTAATGCGCAAACGGTTAAAAACTGGTATTAATGGTATTACAACTACTAAAAATATGCTTTCCCAGAAACCCTTAATAGCTCTCCAAAGAAGCTCCGGAATTAACATGGGAGATGACCATCTGTGAAACAGGTGCAAATCACTGTACCCTACGAAAAGACTGAAGCAGTGTTTGATTTTGTAATAGATACGTTAGGTATCAACAACGTAACGAAGATGAACACTGACAATGCCCATCTACTGTACTTTAGAATTCCTGATGCTCAAGTGAATGAAGCAATTGAGAAACTGAAGAGCAGGGGAGTGGGTGTGGAATATGGTTTCATTGACATCCTTGACCTGAAAGCAACTCTTCCACGGGAAGCAGAAGAAACTAGTGATCCTAAGATTCAGAGAGATGCGACACTGGCAGTTGAAGAGATCTATGAGAACGTGAAGAAGCAATCTTCATTGAGCTTCGATTTCATTGCTTTCTCGATCCTGGCAGCTGCAATGGCTGGTTTTGGTCTGATACAGAACAACACAACAGTCATCGTCGCTTCAATGCTACTATCTCCTCTGATGGGACCCATGCTGGCTGTAGCACTAGGGTATGTAGTCAAGGACAGACAGCTGTTTGTAAAAGGAACAGTAAATGAGCTGATCTCGCTAGGTCTCTCATTTGCAGTTGGAATCGTTATGGCGTTAGTATTGCCGATTCTTATTCTAGGAACAACAGGGGATTGGATTCTGACGGTAGAGGGCCACATGAATCCGCTGAATCCCACAGTAACAGAGATCACTCGCCGAGCTGGATTTTCAGCCATAGATGTAGGTGTAGCAATCATCTCTGGACCTGCAGTCGCAGTTTCAGTTACTAAGGGAGACATGTCGAGTCTGGTTGGTGTTGCTATCTCAGCAGCTCTTATGCCGCCAGCAGTAAATGCAGCTCTTATGCTAACTTTAGGTGCAGTCTATGGGAGTGCAATCCTTGTGGGAATCGGTGTTGGTTCACTGCTTCTTCTAGTTATGAACATCATTCTAATCGACTTGGCTGCTATTGTTATGTTCAGAATCAAGAAATTGACACCTCTTGCAGATAGATCGGCTACATGGACAGCTGTCACACAATTCACAAAGACACGAAAGGAGAGCCTCTATCACAAAACAAGACCTGAACCTAACGGTGGAGCAACCTTCACTCCTGCACCGGAATCTACTCCTGCACCCACTACTGATGGTGGAACTGTTGAGACCAAGGAAGAGGAACCTGAGGAAGCTAAGGAAGAGGCGAAAGAAGAGGATAACGGGTAGGGAGTCCCCCTAATGGCGGCTGAGCTTGTCTACCGTATCACGTTCATCCTGTTATTTGTAGTATTTTGGATAGTCAGAATCTATTACGTAAGAAAGACTAGAGACCCTTATGCCCCTCGTTCAAGAAAGGAACGACGTGCCGCCATGAAGAAGGAGGGTATTTCGGGGAGTCTTTTGATAATATTGACCTATGTCGAGTTAATTTTGATACTGTTGTACGCTTGGGGACCGGTGTGGATGGGTTGGGCGGATCTGATTTTCCCATATTGGGTTTACTGGTTGGGAGCCGGAATAATGGTCATAACGATTCCATTAATGTCCTGGGTTCACCAAATACTTGGCAAGCACTACTCCTATGCACTTGAAACAAAAACTGAACAGAAACTTGTTACTTCTGGTCCCTATAGTAGAGTCCGACACCCGCTGTATTCAGCTCACAATCTGAACAATCTGGGAATGATTCTACTCACTGCAAACATTCCCCTCATCATTTTCGCAATTCTTGGAGTACCTCTGACATATTTACGTATGAAAGATGAAGAACGAATGATGGTTGAGCAATTTGGCTCTGAATATGAAGAGTACAAAAAGAAGACTGGGCGCATTTTTCCAAAGCTATGAAACCTATCATTCTCACTTTGGTATTCCCTAGGTATCACAAGAGAATATAGTGTACATTTGGGTTAGAATGGTTAACTCTGAGGAGAATTACAAATGGGCGAACTCAAGAATAAACTGTTCAAAGGACTCACAGAACACGATATTTTGACATGGGAAGAAGAAAAGATGCGTTACCAACGTAAAATGGGTAGAAAAGTCACAGATCTTGAGTTCCTGCGGTTTCTCATGATGAAAGCATCCCGACCAGTTATCAAGACTAAGGATGGAGTGTCCACAGGATTCCTCACTGGCCAAGGACCAATATACGAGAAAGGTGATACACTTCTTGAGCGGTATAGAAGTTCGGGATCAATGAATCCAGCGGATTTAGTAGAACGAAAAACCAGTGAACGGAAAAAATCTAATCCGTAACTCCATGGACATGTGAAAACCCTTAAATGCTAAGATACCAACGGGTATCTTAGATATGCTTGATTCTGATGGGTTGTTATACTCAATCAATATCTCTAGAATCGAGATATCAACCATTTATTGGAGAACATGTAATGGAACTGTATTCACAAAACCAAGAAATATTCCCGGAATGGGCGTCAACATCAGGAATTGCTTTTTGGCAGCCTGATGAGCTCTTCATCAAGTGGATCACATTTCTCTATGGAATTTGGGAGACTGTTGAGTATCTCTGATTCGACCAGCGGAATGATGATGAAGGATGTCACAAGAAGGACCAGGTGACCTTGACAGAGTTTTCAAGGCTCTAGGAAATGAAACCCGTCGGAGGATCCTCCAACTCCTTGCACAAGGAGAGAGGTACCCCTATGAGTTAAGCAAAGTCCTAGGGTTGACACCACGAGGTGTATTCAAGCATCTTGAAGCACTGCAAGAAGCAGGTCTAGTGGAACGACAACACGGAGAGAGTGAAGTAGGTCCTGACAGGGTCTATTATAGGCTCAATGTTCGATTTGGTCTGTCCACAACTATCCTTCCAGGTTCATTTGCTGTCAGGGTAACGAGTCACGGTAGGACAGGGAGACGTCTCATTGTACCTCAAGGGTTCATAATTCCTGAAGCCAGACCTGATGTCGCAGCGGTTAAGAAACTCCTCCGAGAACTTGGGAAGGTCAACAAACGTCTTGAGAATCTAGATGTAGAAAGGATGCGATTCGCGTCTCTCCGAAGCAAGATAATTCACCAGATTGAGCTCATTATGGAACATGCAAACTGGGATGAAGAGAGCTGTCAAAAAGTACGGTCTTTGATAGACCCAATCCGTCAACAGGTTGATGATTCCGTTGAAGAACGAGATGATGCATGGGCAAGTACTGTCCAAGAGGCTCTCAAACTGTTTGAAAGCATGCTGTCAGGTAGACCTCAAATTGTAAAGAAGAAGAAAGACTCTGAAGATGATATTGTTGTTGATCTCGAGTAGTGCTACCAGTTCCAAATAATTTTCCAATCTGATCTTTTCTCACTTGACATACTTGGGACGTATTCAATTGGATTGTAGGGAAGCTCAACTCCCTTTGATTTCTTCACTGTGAGGTAGTGTTTCCCACGGGCTGTTGTGAGTGTAATGATACCTTGAGCGAGTGAGAATAACTGGTTAATTGTGACTTCGTCAGCGGTTTCTGCATGGACAAGATAGAACTCATTGGAGCCAATCTTGATACTCTCCTCCACACACTCCTTGAAGAACTGCACGACATCGCGAGCAGAGAAATCAATCAGGAGTGGTGTCAGTCCTTCAAATGTAATGAGATTAGGCATCATATCCTTTCTCAGACTTCTAAGTTGTATATTGATCTCATGTAGGTGTGGAGAGCAAGTGAACTCTCCAAGGGTGTTTTGACCATAACCAACTTCCATTATCTTGAAGCCATTGCCCTGCATCTCTGCGAGTTCGGTCATGAGGGAGCGATTTCTTGCTTCAGTCACAACCTCGAGTGTTGAAAGACCCATCTCAAGTGCTCTTCTGATGAGAGTGAGCATGAAGAGGTCATAATGGCTATCCTGAGAAGCCATAACTAAGAAAACATAGCCCTTTGGTGGTCTAGTTAGTAGATTATCTACTATGCTGTACTTTGAACCGATTTGGTCAAATGGTTCTTCACGCATATGATAACACACTCACTCATTCACTTAGTCCAAGATGTTTTCTAATTGTAGCCACTAGAGCCTTACCCGAGAAGGGTTTAACGATATATTCGTCTGCACCAGCAGCTTCTCCTCGTTCGACATCACTACTAAGGCCCTTAGCAGTGAACATCAGAATTGGAGTATTTTTGAAAGCAGCATGATCTTTCAATCTCTTGCAGACTTCAAAACCGTCGATTGTGGGAAGCATCACATCGAGTAGAATCAGGTCAGGAACCTGTTCATGTGCGAGTGTCAATGCTTCTTCCCCATCACTTGCTACTACCACCTCGAAATCGTGTTTCTCAAGGAATGTCTTTGCTAGATCTGTGGTCATCTGTTCATCGTCGACGACTAGTATTTTCTTGATGTTGTTGTTCATGTCTATCACCGGTGGTAGGTGTTTAGGATGTTCTGATGAAGTCTGAAGTACTCGTCTTCTCCGGGGAAGAGAAGATTAGGCTTCTGCTTGTGACATCGTGACTTCATCTTTGTAGACCTCTATACAATAGGTACAAGATCGTAATCCAGAAAGCCCTTTGATAGCAAAGGTCTCACTGCAAGGTAGTTTGTCCGTGGATTGACTCCACAAACGCTCAGGACTCCACTTAGCTCCTGTACTCGAAGATGCACACTATAGGCGATTGAACCACTCTTCAAACTCTGTTGCTCACCCAGAATGCTCACCGTTGTTCGCTTGGTGGCAGGCAAAGATGCAGTAATCTCCGCCATCATTCCTTTGACATCGGTCACTCCGTATTTATTTTCAAGAGTATCCAATGAGAAAAGTTCAGTAGCCTCTGTGTTAAACTGACGTTCTAACTGAGTTGCTTCATATCGAATCTCCTGGAGTGTCTTCCAAGGGTCATCGTCTATGGTTCGAACATTGTCCAGTTGTCCCAAGGCATGCCTTCCGAAAAAGACAACCTGTTTCTCAACAAGCTTAGAATCAAGAAAATGGCTTAAACAACGAACAAACTGGTCAGGTGACCATCCCTCAGGCAATAGGATGACTGCAGGTCTGCCAAGTTGAAGATGGTTTGATAGGAATGGGATGTAGATTGTTTCCAGATAGGGTGCTGCAAGGTTCTCAACCTCAATGAGACTGAGCATTCCCTTCTGAAAACCACCCCCTAATATTCCATCAAGGCTACGATTACCAGTAGAGATTCTATCAGGCGACGGATCGTCGATTGGTTCTCGTTCCACAGTAATCGGTGGAAATTGATGTACGTGCCAGGGCACATAGGTTAAACGACCATTATTCAGCGTGAACAAGAAGGTGTCTTGCTTCAAAGGCATCGAACGCATCTTCTCAATGGTCATCTGTCTATACATTCGCTGGTCTTCACGGAGCTTCTTCAATCGTACTATTGCATCTGAAGAATGATGTAGAGGACGTTGAAACTTCTCTTCCCAGTCACCTTCAGTGACAAGGACTAACTTCTTCCCCTCATTCCTTGCTGCAAAGATCAACGATTGTTGAACCTCGTACCTGAATTCTGTACCCACAGGCATCATGAAGTCTGTCCATGAGTCTATGATCACTACATTGTGCGATTCAGAAACAGTGGAATGTCCTAGAAGTTTAGACAATTGCTCATGCAAGGGAACTTCATGTAGAGAAGCCTCGTCTATGGACCTCCAATAATGAGCCATAAGATGCCTTTCGGACCATTTCGGTAAGGAAGAGAGTTCTTTCTCTGACACAGCTGTAGATTCAGCATTAGAGAGAATAAGGAATGAATCTTCGAATTCTCTAAACACCTCATGTACAAAGAGTGTCTTTCCTGTACCAGGTTTTCCTGTCACCACAATGACATAACCTGATTCAGACTCTAATGCATCCCTAATTCTAGGTGGAATTGAGCCTTCAGTGCTCATCTCAGATAGCCCCTTGCTTGCGCAGATGGAGTTCGCTTGTTTTGAAATATAAGGATATGTCGCGTTTTATTCTAATCACTCTTGTGATAATTCTAGAGCACTATCAATTATGAAAGAACTGGGGGTTCTACTCGCCAATCCTAGATAGGAATTCCCGAAAGTGAGGACATAATCCACCCATCCAGTAGAGATTTCCAAAGCACTCCTTGCGGAGACCCATCCGTTCGACTCTGCATTCGAAACTTTTCTCTCCATCAAAGAACACACAGAGAACTGCATCGGATTTGGGATCATCCAAGACTTTCTTTCTGACG
>JAEOST010000442.1 GCA_016840245.1 Candidatus Thorarchaeota archaeon | reverse complement strand
CCTTGAGCGGCATCTGGATCTATGTCAACTTGCGGCATAGAATATCCTACACCTTTGAAATATCCGAGGTCGGATATGCCAATCAACCATTCGTCTTCAGGGAGTACGCTCTCCTGAATTTCAACTAGTCGAAGTGACCTCTTACTTGGAATGTACACACCTTACACCAGTACCCGTGCAGTGTCTGTGACTGTCTAATTTGAATCTTTGTCCGATTGTATCATCAATTCTGGTCATCTTCTACGACGAACTAGAAAAGCTCCAGCAGCAATCAACGCGATACCTCCAAGCATTGTTGTCTGGATAAACAAAGGATTCAATCTAAATTCTGCAAAGTGTGGATCTGTGCCCTCGTTGTATTCTTGTAGATTTGACACACCATCCTGATCGGGGTCCTCTGCAGAATCATCTCGGGTTGGATCAAGATTGTTTTCAACTTCCCATAAATCTGGGATTAAGTCTGTGTCTGTATCTTCCATGTTTGGATTGCAATTATTGAGGAATTCATCCCGATTGATGAGCCCATCAGAATCCTCATCTAGAACCGCATCACTGGCGTCAAGGGGATCTAATCCATTCTGAATCTCCCATGAATCAGACATCAGGTCTGAGTCTGAATCATTCGAAAACCTCGAAGTACCCCAGATCATTTCTCTACCATCATCAATAGAATCTAAATCTGAGTCCAAGGAAAAGTACTCTTGATCGAACCAATATTCCTGACTATCTAGCACATCATTACCGTCGATGTCCGACTCGTAGGTAATCGATAGCTCATATCCTGCGATTGTTTCTGAAGGGTTGATAACCCTCAAGGTGTAGATTCCTGGACTACTCACGGGCACGCTCATAATGTTCGTGGATTCCCATGGTGAAGATGATGCATTCGCCATCCAACCCAACTGAAAGCCCAATGGGTCGTCAAGAGTGGCGACCATACCTCCACTCCACCATCGGCAAGACACGTCAATTGTTGTAGGTGTTGTGATGGTTATAAAGTATGTATTTTCACGACCTGGCAAGAGCTGAAATTCGTCTGCTAGGAGAGTAGGTTTTTCAAATTCACGAGATAATGTGAAAGCCATACTCGCACCAATTGCTTTCACAGCCTCTATTGCCACAGTATAATTGTACAATGGATTGTTCCAAGCGTCTGCGGGAGAGTGATATGCAGTGTCATACGCAAAACCACTTTCGGTAGCAAAGAGTGAGTCGTATCCTTCTGCAATGAATGATACATGATCAGACGAACCACCACCACCCATATCGCTCAGTGAAATAGGTAGGATCATGTGATTACCATAGTTACTACTCATAGCTCTCGTGAGTTCAGCCCAGTAAAATCCGGCTTGGTATGCCCCTGATGGGTACCCCATCAAGATTTTCCTGTCTTGAGAAACAGTTGGGTCTGGTACTAGAAGCATGTCGACATTGTAGTGCATCAAGATGTCAACACCTCGATCACTTAGAATTTCAGCAACTTCTCCGCTACCAATCAGACCTATCTCTTCTGCATTCCATGCACCGAAATAGATGTCTATAGGCCAGTTGTATTGACTAAACACTCGTGCCAGTTCCAAGGCGGTAGCTACGCCAGTTGCATCATCATTTGCACCTGGAGCCCCTGCAACAGAATCAAAATGGCCTCCCACCAGAAACGCCGGACCCTCAACAGGCAAGTATCCTGGGAGTCGACCAAGAACGGAACTATGAGCACCAAGTATCTCAACTTCGATTCTTCCATGAGAGACCTCAACAAAAGTGTCTGCAATCCAATCCCTTGCAGCAACATTGTTTGATTCCAGGTCAGCTGGGTTTGTATATTCTCTCGACCCATTTTCAGTCAGTTTTATGATGAAATTTCGATAGCTATGCATGGAAATTCCATTGAACACTTCCTGCGATTTGTCTACACCTAGAACTGTTGTTGGCGGTGCTGCGAGGATGTGTTCATCGATTTGATTTGAATTGTCGCCAATGACAGTTTTTGTGTTAAGTGGAGTCAAAGCTAATAGT
>JAEOST010000441.1 GCA_016840245.1 Candidatus Thorarchaeota archaeon | reverse complement strand
TAGACGGGAACGCATCTATGAAACCTCAAAACACGTTTTTGATATAGCAGCAAGTAATGGTAATGAGAATATAGGATTCTTCACAATGGGATTAGAGGTAGCACGTGTCCCTAGTTGGGAAGTAGCTGAGGAGATAGTACGGGCACTACGGAATCATTCAGAAACTAGTAGCTCCGTTGAACGAGTCGTACTTGTTGCTGGCTCACCAACTCAGGTCAGTTCATTTCAATACGCCCTTGAGAATATCAATATAGTAACAGGACAATGAACGGACTCAGTCAAAGTAATGATAAACTGTAAATTTGTTACATACTGGACAGTGATATTCCCAGACACGATCTCTCCATCCAGTTCCTGAGTCATCATGGAAATGTACGCACTCTGCTTCATCATATCCGCAGTTTGCACATTTCTCCAATAGTCGGGACTCATTCCATGCATATGACACCTTGGAAGGATTTGAACCTCGAGCAAATCGTGGACGATGATAGACATATACCGTCCAGTCGGAGTCAAAGCCAGGACGATTGAGCATTCCCTCTATAGGTTCAAGAGATTCCTCCCTCCCCACACGAACCATCTCATTCGAGATTGCCTCTGAGGCCATTATGCGAATCTGCCATTCATCGTGGTCCAATATTGCTTCAAGTCCGGGAAGTGCACCAGAGATGTCATTCCCATCGAGACTTGCATTCTTGAGAATCCAGACAGCTCTAGTCATGATTTCGCGATCATCTGAGTTTAGCCAATCTATCATTGTCGGAATTGCAGAGGGAAAGTGGAATCCACGTTTGATTAGAATCGCAATAGCCCATGCTGCATGTAACCGATGAACTTCTGATTGTAGAGCAGACTCAACCAAGGGAGAGAGGCTTTCAGAGACCTCATCAAAATTATATTTGCCATCATCTGATACAAGTGTCCTGACTTTTACCAGACTCTCATTTGCTTGTGTGAAGATAGGATCTTCCTCAGACTCCAAGATGGCTTTTATCAGAAAGAATATTGGTTTAAGACCGTCCGCTAAGAGAAGACGTTTTGGTAGGTCTTTGAATGTCTTCTCTATACTCATTGGATTTCACAACCAATCCTTGTTCTTATGATGACTACATCTTGAGCCTTCGACGGGCAACACTAGCGGACTCAACCAACGGATCCCACGTGTCACAAATTGCTGGAGCATAGCAATTTTCGAAATCGAATAGATCTACAGCATCGATATTATGTTGGATTCCAAGAGTAATCACGTTCAATCTCATCGCAGCATCCTCAAGACCAACTAACTGTCCACCAACAAGCTTACCAGTTTCTTTGTGGTAGTACGTCTTGACTTTGAGGTCATTTCCACCAATGAAGTAGGGGGGTTTTGTACTCCCCTTAATTGAACCTTTTACAACAGGAATCTCATACCGTTTGGCAAGATCATCAGTCATACCAGTGCTGGCAATCTCGAGGTCAAACAATTTCGTGACTTTAGCACCCACAATTCCTGGAAACTTGGCATCTCCTCCAGCAGCATTGATCCCAGCAACTCGTGCCTGTCGTACCGCAATTGTTCCTAGACCACCCGGTATAGGTTTTCGAGTTATGAACTCCAGATGTTATGCACAATCCCCACAGGCATAGACATCTTTGAGGTTGGTCATCATCTTGTCATCAGTCTTGATTCCCCTCATTGGACCGATCTCAACGCCAATTGATTCTGCGAGTTTTGTCTCAGGTCTTACTCCTGTTGCTACAAGAACTGCATCCGCCTTAATCTCAGTGACCTCTTCGGTCTCTCGGTTCTGGACTGCAACTCCCGTTGGTGAGTCATCACCAAGAATCTCTTGAGCTGCAGTGTTTCCAAGGATGGTGAGACCGTGCTCTCTGCAATGCTCCTCTACAATCATTGCATAATCAGGATCAACCATTGCTAGTAGAATATGTGGAAGGAACTCCACAACAGTAACATTCACTCCTCGCTCGTGGAAAGCCTCAGCTGCTTCCATCCCAACAAGTCCACCTCCAATCACGATGAAGTGTTTAGCTTTTGATGCCTCCACAGCCAGAGCCTTTGCATCGTCCAGAGTTCGAAGACCATAGACTCGTTTCTTGTCTAGGCCCTTAATTGGTGGATCAGCATTGTAAGCGCCAGTAGCAAAGACCAGAGCATCATACTTACATTCACCATCTCCGTTAGGACCAGTATATGTGAGTGACTTTGCATTGTGATCAATACTTGTCACAGTTGTTCCTATCTTAGCATCAATCTTGATAGAATCCCAATTCTCAGGCGGCATCAGGACCAAATCATCGAAGTCACCAACCTTCCCTGAGATGGTATAGGGTAATCCACAACGCGAATACTGTGAGTAGTTCTCTGTGTTGAAAATTGTAATCTCTACGTTTCTATTGAACTTACGTGCTTGCATTGCCACTGTTGCACCTGCAGCACCACATCCAATCACTGCTATACGTTCAACCATTGTTATCCCTCCAGATACAAGTGGAACCACGATTTGGGGTAACTTCCACGACTTCAATGTTTTGTATCACGGTTTCGGTGATTTCCTGCGTTGTAGAAGTTGAAGAAGGATAACAGTAAGTGCAATACCAATGCCAAGTCCCATTAATCCAATTGTGATTGATAGATAAACTCCAGGTCCAGTTGGACGTCCTTCCAAAAGGAAGATATGATGGCCATCAATATGACAGCCATATCCTCTATAGCCTATCCGAGTCCACCAAGTCAGGACAAACTGTCATCACTATCAGAGTCCTCTGAAGGATCAGGGTCATCAAGATCCATTTCGTCGTCAGCAGTGTCACTGACGGTTTCATCCTCGGGTCCATCAGCAAAGGACTCCTCGTCAGGTGGTTCTTCAGGGGCTCCAATATCCTTATCGTCCTCATCAACCATGCTGACTGGTTCATCCCCAGGTTCTGCAAAGGGGATCTCATCAATTACAGAAGCATCATCTGGTTCCACAGGCTCAACAACATCATCCAAGGGTTCAGATGGAAGTTCTGGAGCTTCGGTCAGTGGTTGTCCTTCTGCGAACTCAAGCTGAAATCTCTGTATCTGTGTTTTTCGTGAAATGAAGAGTGCTAGAATGACACCGAATGATAGAGCTGCACCAACAAGGGTCAGAGATGTCTGCCATTGACTGGCACTGTCACCAAGAAGCTGCTGCCAGGTGATGACAACGAAAGCAAGACCAGCAATGTTCATCACAAAACTTCTGAATGGTGTGTGAATCTTCTGAACTTCAGTCACTCCAGATTGAACTAGTGCGGTGGCAATAACACCCGCATTATAGTCAGTAGACTTTGTCTTCTTAGCAATATCACTTACAGACATTGCCTTCTTGTTACCTAATAGCTTGAGTGTTTTTGGTACCTTGCTGGCTAGAAGTTCAGCGTATTCCCGTCTGGCTTCAGCCTCATCGATCTTACATTTCTTACAGGTATTGGTCTTCTTGTGCCAAGTGCGTTTGCACTTCGGACACTTGTCAGCCATCCATGCTTCAGGTGCAATCTCACGGATCTTCTGACGTACTAGGTATTCACTAACTCCAGATTCGCTTGGAGTGTCATCAACTTCAGGTTCATCCTTAGCTTTCTTCTTCTTGATTTTAGTCATGCCAGCTAACATTGCAAATAGAGCAGGAAGCGCACCAATAACTGTTAGATTTGGCAGTGATCTAATCTCAGAGAGCTTTGAATGGATACCACGTAATTTCTGTGCTGTCTTAATTCCTTCAAAGAGTTGCCAGAAGCTATTACCAACAGCATATACTGTACCCACTGTTCCAGCAGTTGTGATGATACCAGTAACGGAGGTTATTACTTCTAAGGGATTATCATAGATAATATCCATGTAGAAGTCAGCCCCAAGTGAATATACATCATCAGGATTTCCAACCTCATAGTAGGTGAATCTGGCTTCGGCTTCAAAGAGACCGGTCATAAGATCAAGAGGTCCAAGTGAGAGCATAGCAGACCAATCTAAGAAAGCATGGATTGAATGCGAAGTATTTGCAGGAATAGGAACACTTGTTGAGTTTGTTTCAGTGACGACGTTAATCGGAAGAACTGCGACACCCTGATAGTAGAAGATAATCTCACCTGTCATTACTAAATCAGAGCCATGTGTTGAATTGATCAACATCAGTAGTTCCATGGGTTCATCCATGTCAAGAGGAATGGGTTGTGTAACTCCTGCCTCCGTCACACTGGTGTCATCTAGTTTTAAGAGAACACGCATGAAATCGTCCTCATCACCCATATACTCGTCAGTGAATTGGGCATCAACTGGTTGCGGTGTCAATACAAATAACATACCAATGAACAATGTCATTGCTAGGAACAGAAGTCTTGATTTTGATCTCGCCATGGTGGCATTCCTCTCCGTAGGACTTGACTTGAGAGCCACTACTCAGGTACAAAAAAGGGTTGTGTTGACATTCAAGGGGATGCAAAAGTGGGGTCCTCTCTTCTTCGTCGTTTAAAAAACGTATACAACCATAGCAAGTCCACACATTGCTGAAAATGCTATTACAATAAGTGCATCTCGCAGTGTATTGGAGTATATTTTTCCAGTGGCAACATCAAGATAGAAAATCGAATCTCCTGACAGTCGAATATCAATAATATCTCGGGAAAAAAAGGATTCTGCTTACCTAATGAGTCATTCCAGCTATCTTCTTTGCAATTTTCTTGAAACCCTCACTCTTCTGGAGTATTCCCTTAGCTCCAGCTGCTACTGCTTGGTCAATCAGTTCTGGGTTAAGATATGCACTGAGTATATGAATATTGGATACACCTAGCTCAGTGAGGATTCTCGTGCATTCGATACCATCGATCTTTGGCATCCTGAGATCCATCAACGTGATGTGCGGAGCCATTTCGGATGAAAGCATCGTCTTTACAAGCTCAATGGCGTCTTCACCATTTAACGCAGAGATAACTTCGAAGTCATCAATGAACTTGCGAAGAGCGATTCCCATGAGCTCAGATATTTCTGGCTCATCGTCCACTATGAAGATTCTTGTCGTCATGGATTGTCACTCTATGAGTCAGACGCTTTGAAAAGTCTTGTTCTTCGTCACATAGCATGTACAATCCGTTTGATAGGTCTTTAACTACCTACTGACGGAACTAGGTTTTGGATGTGGAGTCTTGCCAATATTTGCGGAACCAGATGTCTTAGAAGATCAACAAAAACCGATCCAGATTACCTCTCTCACACCGTACTCGAAACAAATCACTGTGGTGTTCAGAGTCCTCAATATTTCTGATACACGGATAGTCAAAGCAAAGTTCTCTGGTCAACACTACCAAGTTGCAGATGCTATGGTAGCTGATGCATCAGCAAAGATTACACTAACTTTGTGGAATGATGATATCGATCTCTTTGAAGTAGGTCAATCATATCAATTGAGGAATGGATTCGTTACTATCTACGATTGTAGTATGCGTCTCACAATAGGGCGCAGTGGTAAGATCACCAAACTGGAAGTAGGACTGGAGGAAATCAGCGAAGAAACGAATATGAGTTTGCCATTCGCTTGGAGAAATCTAAAACGTCGAAAACGAGGAAAGACAGGACGAACATTCTCAGGAAAATCTGGACGAGAATCAAAGGGATATTGTAGCTGGAAGTCCTTTTGAGGTGCTTTGACTCTCTAGTATCTGCTAGAGAGGACGCTTCATGAGAATCAGGAACGAGGATGGCATTGCACCGTACCCCCTCGCGATAGTGCGAGGTCGGCTTAGACTAGCAGGTTGTTCTGCAGCAGTGGCAGGTGTGATTCTACACAATGTTGTACAAAGTCTCTCACCAACAGAAGGCCATCCCCTAGAAGAGGAACTGATTTGCAAGGTAAAGCACGATTTGCGAAATTTTGATGATGGAAGAGGTCTCAGAACTTATCTCTTCAGTTTGCTAACAGAGTATGACGCTCTTCGAAGAAATAATCCAGATATCAAACCCATTGTTCTTGTCATTGAAGGGGCGTCCGCAACAGGCAAGTCGATGGTTATCCTCGACCTAATGTCAATTCTGGGAGCGACACGATTTGTCAGTACAGATTCTATTCGCCAGATACTCAGAGCTTCAAGTTCTGAGCAAGATCACCCAGAATTGTACTGTCATACCTATCAGGCTCATAAGCACAGACAAACAGGTCCTGAGAATCTTGAACCGGTTGTAAGAGGTTTCATTGCTCAGTATGAACTCTTGGAACCCAGTCTGAAAGAAACAACAAGAAGAATAATTGAAGAAGGTGCGGAAGCAATAATCGAGGGCGTCCATCTGATTCCAGGAGTACTTGGAGAGCTGAGTGACAGTATCATAGAGGTCGTTTTGAATCCTGATAGTGAAACCCATCGTTCAATGTTTATATCAAAAAGTAGTGCTGCGGGCTTACGAACAGTTAGTGACAAACATGATATCCGGCTGAAAGAGTTTGAAGCAACGAGAGAGATACAAGAATACATTGTTTCATTGGCTCAAGAGAAATCTGTGTCAATCGTGGATCTGCTTGATTACAAACAGGCAATTGATGCAATTTGTGATATTGTCTTCAATAGAATAAGGAAATTGGTTGAAGAAGCAAGATCGAAGTAGATTCTGTAAGACTCTTAACTCACAACGCGTCATGAAGAAGGAAGGGATTTGACTTGGACTGGAAAATTGATTCATTAACCAAGCTCTTCAATCCAGAACACATTGCAGTGATTGGAGCTTCAGACAAACCTGACAAACTTGGAGGTCTTACTCTTCGAGCTCTCTCAAGTTACAAAGGCAATGTATATCCAGTTAATCCAAGAATCTCATCAATTGGAGATAGCAAGTGCTACTCGAAAGTGACTGATATTGAACAGGAAGTAGATTTAGCTATCATTGCACTTCAAGCCCCATTGATTCTACAGACGATGATTGATTGTGCTGAAGCTAACGTGGGTTCTGCGATTATCTTCTCAGCTGGATTCAAAGAGCTGGGACCCCTTGGAGAAAAACATCAGGAGCAACTCAAATTAATTGCAGACCAAGCTATGATCGCTGTCATTGGCCCAAACTGTCTAGGGGCAGGTAACCCAAACTTTGATCTGAATGCGACTTTCTTTCCCCACCCTGTACATCTTAGAAAAGGGGGTGTATCATTTGTTAGTCAGAGTGGTGGTGTTGCAGGTATGATGTTATATGCTGCAGCTGACGCTAACCTTGGGGTTGCCAAGTTCGCCTCCGTTGGAAACAGAGTGAACATTGATTTCCACGATTTGTTGAGATTCTTCAGACAAGACTTAGAGACCAATGTCATCTGCATGTTTGTAGAAGGAACCGAGTATGCGCGTGAGATGCACAACACGATGGATATGGTATCTAAAGAAAAACCAGTAGTTGTCTATAAGGTAGGTAAGACACCTGTTTCCCGTAGTGCAGCACTCAGTCATACTGGAAGTATGGCAGGACATCCAGCATTGTATAGTGCTTCAATAAAGCAGGCAGGAGGAATTGAGGTTTCCACGGTCCAAGAGATGATAGATACTGCGAAGATATTGACATTCTATCCAGATCCACCTCGTGGAAAACGAGTAGCTATAGTCACTCACACTCTAGGTCCAGCTCTTATTGTAGCACAGATTCTTGAGAAGCAAGGTATCAAGTTACCCCCACCACCCTCAGACATTGCTGAACAGATTCAAAGTTACTTGGGAATGTCAGTTGAGATTAGAGTAAGTAATCCAGTTGATTTACTCGCTCAGGGATGGGCACGTCCAGAGATATTTGCAAAAGCGTTTGAATTGGTCTTCGAACTGGATATCTATGATGCTGTATTGACTGTTTTCTCCCCCAACTATCAAGAGGATATCGGAGGAGGTATGCCGGTTAAGGATATGCTGAGATTGAGGGAGAAGGTCGCAAAACCAATTGTTGCGGTCCTTAACTCTCCAGAGTGCACTCCACCTCCAGGTCGTTCTGAGCTGGAAAAGGGAGGAATTCCTGTGTTCGCATTCCCAGAGAGAGCTGCTCTAGCTCTTGCACGTATAATGGATAGAGCTAGGTAAAGACCAGCAGAACTCACGTGGCCATTAGTTCAAGTATTTCCATTGAAGCCGTGAAAGCAAAGACTGCAAGACAGACGAACACCAATATCAGAATCCCAATCCTGTGGTAAACAAGTTGAGCTCGTTCCACTTCTCTCTCCTTGATATCCCGACTGATGAAGAAGAAGAGTACAGTAAAGGCAAGCATAACACTTTGAATGTCGTATCCAAAGACCGAAGAGAATGCAAACCCAGTAACCGAGAAGAATAGTGGAGAATAGAATAGTTGTATCCGTTCTCTACCAGTCACTGGGAAGAGGAACCAAGAGGCAATGAAGAAGCAGAAAAAGATGCTAGCCGCGAAGTACCACTCTATCATGAATGATGAGAAGTAGGCAAGTAGACCTGAAAGTACTGACAATGATGTCCAGAGTACTTTTCTAATTCGGGTTGGCATAATTCTGACATAGGTCAGAACAAGATAGAGAGAAACAACTAGGAGCCCAGCGATGAGGAATGCAGCTATCACCGCCTCAATTCTGATGGCTTGAAATAGTAGGTAGCGTAGTGCAATTGCACCCAGACTTGGAGGTATGGGTGACCAGAGAATGGCACTCCACTTCTCATCGATCTCGACTTCTGAACTTCCTATTAGACTCAGTAGGGAGAAAGCCAAGATAGCTGTGAATATACCAAGGTATTGGTAGCCATGATCGTAAAGACCAACTGCAAGAGTTGCACCAGCTCCTAGACAAATCAGAAAACCACTGGCAGAACCAAATATAGTCCTTACTCTTCTTCTCACAATGGCGATTGTTAGGAACAATAACCCGAGTATTAGAATTGGCATCGATATACTTGGTACAATGTAGAGAAGATATGAACGAGGTATTCCAAGTAAATCACTGAAGAACGGATAGGTGAGGAGAGTAAGACCAACAGTGAATATAATCGAGAATAGGGTCCACATGACATAGCCAAATTTCTCGAAGATGTATTTCAGAGTAACAAGGAGTTTACTGAATGCATTGAGAATGAATACCCCCAATCTCCTGAATAGACCAAGGACATATGCGATGTGCTCCTTCAACAGAGGAGACTCAATCAGAAACGCGACAAACAATGTAACAACTAAAGCATGTAGTATGGGAATACTCGCTGCTATAGTTAGCCATTGGAAGAGAGGCGGCATCAATAGGAGTCCAGCACCAGCAAGGAGTGATTTGGCCTTTGAATACCAACCATATGCGACTGCAAAGATTAGCATGAGAAAGAGTGTACTGGAAAGTGAGACACAGATGGAAAAGGTCAATTTTACGGTTTCAACAAATGAAGCAGGTAGAGTAAATTCAAGTACAGCTGCAAAGAGACCATTACCAATCATGAGCACGCCAGGTTCTCGAAGATGTCTTACAGAGTCTTCACTTAGAACGTGTGATTCTATTAGATAGAGAAGACCAGCAATTGCATTGAAGACGAGTATGACAGAGAAGAGCTGTTTTATTGGAAGATCAATAGCCACAAACGATTCGAAACTGAATTGATATGCAGTCCAACATCCAAGTAGCAGGGGAATTACTGTAGCAATTCCTGGAACATTTCTTCGAATTGCATTGGTCATTAAAATACCAAATCTCAGACATAAATCGAGAGTATAGATAATCTGTTTCTTCAACAAAGGTGACTCTATTAGAAACACTATGAATATCGTCACCAATATTGACTGTATGATTGGCAGTAAGAGAACCTGACTGAACCATAGAAAGAGTGCTGGAATCAACGATAGACCTGCAGCTGCAAGATATGACCTTGCCTGTGATTGCCAATCAAAGGCAATGGAGAAGAGAAGCATAATGAAGAATGAAAGAGAGAGTGAAGTGCTAATTGAATAGATGATAACATTTGATTCAATAGCTGTGAGTGGTAGAGTCATTTCGAGTGCTATTGTGAATACACCATTACCAATCAAGACCACACCTGGCTCTTGAAGATGACCTGATTCTTCGGGATGGAGAACATGTGATTCTAGTAGGTAAAGAAAACCAGCTACGATACTGAATCCAATGATTGCAAAGAAGTATTGCCTAATGGCTAGATCAATGATGAGCGATGTCTCAATAAAACTAAGTTGGAAACCAATCCATGCACCAAGGAGGAGTGGAACACTTGTGGCAATCCCAGCAACATTTCGTCTGATGAATTCAGCAATCATGTAAAGTCCGGTGAGAGTGGGTTGATACAGAGTGGGTAGACATGCAGTATACCAGACTAGG
>JAEOST010000440.1 GCA_016840245.1 Candidatus Thorarchaeota archaeon | reverse complement strand
ATGTTGGAGGACATTTTGGAGCTTTTCTGAAATTCTCAGGATACGATGGTATTCTAATAAAAGGTCGTGCAGAGAAGCCAGTTACATTGCATGTTACTGATGGAACGGTTGAGTTACTATCTGCTGATGATTTGTGGGGCAAGATGACTGGACCAACGCAAGAAGCTCTGAAGAAAAAGCTAGGTCGCGTACGGATATGCTGCATTGGACCAGCTGGTGAGAACCTAGTCAAGTTTGCTAGTATTGTGACAGACGAGAGGGTTTCAGCTCGCTGTGGTCTTGGAGCGGTGATGGGTTCGAAGAACCTCAAAGCTATCGCAGTTGGAGGCAAAGCCCGAGTACCGATTCACTCTCCTGATGAATTTCGTGAATTGGCACAAGCATCAAGGAAGATTCTTGGTGAAGCAATGACGATGCTCAGTGACCAAGGAACAGCGATGTATGTGGACATTGGTATGATGTTCAATGATATGCCGATAAAATACTTCCAAGAGATCGAGTTTGACGATGTTGATCTCATCAATGCTAAATCAATGGAGGAAATACTCACAGGCCGTTCTGCATGCTACTCATGCCCAATAGGCTGTGGTAGAAAGGTAACGGTTCCCGAGTACGAATTAAATGATGTAGGGGGTCCTGAGTTTCAGACAATTGCTTCATTTGGTTCAAACCTGTTGATTTCGGATTTGAAGAAAATCACGTTCATGAACAGTCTATGCAATCAATATGGTATGGACACAATAAGTTGTGGGAGTACCATTGCTTTTGCAACTCATTTATGCGATTTAGGGAAAGCCGACTATGGATTCACGTGGGACAATCCTGATGGAGTTATTGACATACTCCATGCCATAGCAAAGAGAGAAGGAATTGGAGACATTTTAGCTGAGGGTTCGGTTTCAGTAGCTAGAAAACATTCTGCTGAGGATATTGTGCTTCATGTGAGAGGAATGGAGATTCCAAACCATGATCCTCGAGCATTCTCAGGGATGGCAACTGTCTACACTACTGCGTCCAGGGGAGCATCCCATATGGAGGGGGACATGTACAGTGTCGACATGGGAGCGGATGTGCGAAAACTGGGTATTATAGGTGGAGATCGGTTAGAGAATGATGACAAGGGCATGATTGCAGCAAGAGCACAGGACTTCAGAGCATTCTTTGATTCAGTGATTATGTGTCACTTTGCCATTGTTCCACCTGAAACGATCGTTGAACTACTCAACCTAGCAATTGGGTCCTCATACCAACTTGAAGACATCCTGAAAATAGGCGCTCGTGCAGTTACAATGAAACGACTCTTCAATCTGAAGTGTGGTCTGAAGACTGAAGATGAGAAACTTCCCTCACCACTATTGACTCCTCATCCTGAAAGTGTCACAGATGACTTTGTCCCTGATGTTAATGCTCAATTGGATGAGTACTATCACTACAGAAACTGGGACAGAAAGACGGGCCGGCCCTCAGATTCAACGCTAGAAGAACTAGGACTCACCAACCTATAATTCCTAATCCGGTAGTTTATTTCGTAGGTCTTTCCGGGACAGATGGTGGTGGTAGCAATTCAAACAATCGACGCGGTCCTCACACAGATGGTCCTCTTCTATGGATTCATTGTTGCTGGCTATCTTATCGCACGATTGTCTGGAAAGGGACAAACTTTCAACAAGACTCTCAACTCACTCCTCATCAATGTCCTTGTTCCAATCCTAGTTTTCTATGCTCTTCTAACATCAACCCCCTCCTCACTTGTGGAGATACCTATCTTTCTTGCCATTGCAGTTATCATTCATCTCCTAGGACCTGCCTTAATCTATCTCAGACTTCGAAGTTCAGAGATAAATAACCAGACCAAAGGGTCTCTCTACATCTGTTCCACATTCACTAACGCTCTCTTTGTACCACTTCCATTGGCCTTGATGTTCTTGGGTCCAACTGCGATACCCTTTGTGGTCATGTTCTCGCTCACACAGATGATCCTCTTTGTTTCCCTCGGCTCTGTTATGGGTGCGAGTTTTGGTGGGAAAGAGACAGGCTGGAAGAAAATAGCTAGAGATGCAGTCACATTCCCTCCATTTTTAGCTGCAATACTATCTCTTATCCTTCTGGGACTCAATGTAGGGCTTCCAACAGACGTATCTATGATACTCTCATACAGTTCTCCTCTCACAACATATCTTGCACTTGTTTCAGTAGGTCTGGGAGTTGGAGTTAGGTTCTCTCTTGCTGATGTAAGAACAGCTTTGAATGTCGTAGCAATACGTCAGCTGATTATACCCCTTCTTGTTCTACCAATTATCCTCTTCTCAACACTTTCACAAATTCCTATCCAAGTTCTCATACTGGAATCCCTAATGCCCTCCGCAATATTGACTGTAGTCTACGCCTCAGGATTTGATTTAGATGTTGAAATTGCTTCAACAATAGTGACCGTAGGACACTTGCTTCTTCTGCCTTTAATCCCAATCCTCTCGTTTATCTTGGGATAGTCATTTGTTGCGCAAACTGAAGACATTTATCGAATATCCTTTCATCAACCAAGAAGGGTGAATACCTTGAGTAAACGTGAATCCGAGGAGTCCAGTAATCCTGAAACTATCAAGAAGTCGTTGGACGACATAGTACAGAAACTGGATCATGGTGCTGATGCAAGTAAAGCTTGGAGTAGCTCAGTAACCTCCAACAAAGAGGAATGGGAGGAGCTGAAGAAGAAGATT
>JAEOST010000439.1 GCA_016840245.1 Candidatus Thorarchaeota archaeon | reverse complement strand
TGTCTCACTTGCACCCGACGCTCTTGCAGCAGATATGAAACTTCTAGCAGGTTTCCCTCCTCCGACGACAACTATGAACTGATTGCCTTCTTTGACGAGAGATGTAATCACTTCAGAGAACTCTTTGATTCTATCAGTGATGACCTCACCCGCTTCATTGTAAAGGAGTGACCCTCCGAGTTTCATTACCACTCGCATAACGCGTTCCCACATGGGTGTGTTTGAAATTATTGCTTGAGAGTGATTAAAGAAGCTTTCTTGAATAGACCACCCTGTCGATATTTCGAAAAGTGATTTACATCTGTAATATTCCAATAAATGAAATCAATCTCTCCTACACGATTTTATATGGGAAGAGGAGGACATCAGTCTATCAAACTACAATGTGATGACAATGAAATTCAGGAGGACATTATTTGTCGGCACGCTGGCCACACTGTTAATCTTTGTAGCAATAGCTGGCCCAGTGCAGGCCGATGTGATTGGTAGCACGTACTCATTCAGTGCTGTGTGGCTAGAACAATCCTATCAGGTCGATGGAGTTGTTGCTCAGCAGACACTGTTTCAAGGTACTTTCCAAATCCAAGTTCATAATATTACATCCAGTGATGGTTACGAGTATACATTCAAAGGTATGAATTCAAATCATCCCTATGATGTGCCGTATTATGATGAGCAAAATGATACTGCTCATTTTGATGATAATATAGTACACTTTGATCTTGATTGCACAGATATTGATGAGAACGGAGTAGCAGAGTCTGCTAGTGTTGATCTTGCCCCTGGCTATCACTATCACAATCCTGGAGAAATTGTATTTGTTGACCCAGTTTGGGACACCCACATAATTGATTGGGATTCCTCAGTTGCAGAAGCAGAATCTGAAGCCGGATTCCAAACAATCACAGAGTCTTCCGATGAAGGATCGTTTTCCTTCCAAATCGTCGTTGACGTAGAAGACGAGCACGATGATTATGGAAACATGACTGGCACAGCCACCTTCACATTTAGTGCAACATATGACGCAGATGGAGTACTGAACACATGGGATTTCACTCAGGCTTCCACACTTGCGAATGTCAATCATACAGCATCAAACACCTGGTCCCAAAGATTTTCACGTGGGACTGGTGCTGGATCTGGATTCGTTGGCACATCAGATTTAATGGCAGACATTGCTATTGCTGGAATAGCATTAGCAGGTGGACTTCTTGTTGGTGTAATAATCGCTAGAAAATACTACAGCTAGTTTACAAACATCATATCAAATGAGCGAGTCTACACCAACTCGCTCAATTCCTCTTTTTCTTGGTCAATTCCTTTTGCCCATAACCCTTTTAGGAGAAGTGACTCGTTCGACTCAAGAGCAGACACTTGTCCGCACCTTGCTGACATCAAGGAGCTGAAGTTTTGACAAAGAAATTCGAACCTGCAATTAAATCCAAAAGATGGAAACCACCGGCTGAAGAAGAGCTTCTCGCTCAATGGGAAGAGAAATGGGTCTACGAGTTTGACCCTAACTCTGGAAAAGAGCTCTATTCAGTTGATACACCGCCTCCCTACCTCTCGGGATATGCGCATCTTGGCCAGCTGATCCATTATACTCAGATTGACATGATCGCTAGATTCAGAAGTATGCAAGGTAAGGAGGTAAACTTCCCACTAGGGATAGATAGGAATGGTCTACCTGTAGAACTCCGTGTTGAGAAAGAGTTTGGCATGGATATGCACACCACACCTAGGGATATCTTCGTAGACAAATGTAGGGAAACTCTTGACGGTTATGAAGAAGAGATGGCAAAATGGTTCAAGCGTATTGGAATAGGGTTCAATACGTATGAAAAAGAAGGAAGCTATCAGACAGATAGCCCTGAATATCGTGCTGTGACACAGGCAACCTTCATTGAGCTTTGGAATCAAGGTCTGGTATATAGTGATTATCGTCCAAACAATTGGTGTTTTGAATGTGGTACAACGATTGCAGACGCTGAGGTAGAATACTATGAGCGTCCAACCACACTCAATTTCTTACATTTTGAGGTGGATGGAATGGATCCAATTAAGATAGCAACTACTCGCCCTGAGCTCCTATGTGCATGTGGTGCAGTGTTCATTCATCCTGACGATGAACGCTACAAGGGCTATGGCGGTAAGATGGCAAATGTACCAATCTTTGGAATTGAAGTTCCAATTATTGAGAGTAACACAGCTCAGATGGAATTTGGAACAGGAGCACTCATGGTCTGTAGCTATGGTGACATGGGCGATGTAATGGCATTCCGTGATTATGCTCTAACACCAATTCAGGCAGTATCTCCTGATGGTACAATGACCGAAGCCGCAGGTAAGTATGCTGGAATGAAAGTAGCTGACGCTAAAAAGGCAATAACAAAGGAACTGAAAGAATCTGGACTACTCTATAACCAAGA
>JAEOST010000438.1 GCA_016840245.1 Candidatus Thorarchaeota archaeon | reverse complement strand
GGAACGGTTCAGAATTGGCTATCTCTTACTGATGTTACCTCTTTCGATGCGGTATGGATCTTTCAATAGGAATTTGCATCTGCCATAGTCTTAATGAGCCTTGAAGAATAGAGGATTGTATGTCCTGTGAATCTTGTGGCACAATCGAGAGATATGGAAGGAAAGTGAAAACAGGACGTATTCTCTGTGTTGACTGCTGGAAATTGAAGAAGAAGAAGAAAGAATCGGATGACAATTCTTCCTAGATTTCACTAATTGATGGATTTCAACTTAGCCGCACACGTATGGTACAGTAACAGCAAGTTATTCTATGAGAACCACTTCACAATAAGGTCATCTAACCTGCCATCTGTGGTTGCGTTAGAAAGTACTGTATTGATAGCTGTCAGAAAGTCTGTAGATGTTTGTTGAGTATAGAGAACATAGGGTGGAACATCAACGGTGAGAATGGTTGTCAGATTGTATACTGCAGAATACGCCTGCAAATATTGAACATCAATATACACAGCATCAATCATTTCCGCATCTAAGTCTGCAAATAGCGTTTCAGCTTGTGGATATCTGAGTATTGTGATTGTAATTCCGCCATCATTGAGGTCATATAATTCTTCGTCTTCAACAGAGCCGGTCAAAACTCCAACATCCAATCCATCTAATTCAGTGAGGTCTTCAATCTCCAGAAGTGAGTCTGATTTGACAACTACGCATTGATTGGTTTGAATATAAGGAGTCGAAGCCGCAAGGACCTCAGTACGATCAGGTGTCAAGTACATAGCTGCTGCAATCATGTCAATTGTACGTGCTTGGCAAGCTCCCACTAAGCCATCAAAATCCATGTCCACCCACGATACAGTGACATTGAGGTAGTCTGCAATCATCTCGGTCAGGTCGATATCAAAACCTATGAGACTATCATCGGTTGTATTGATCATTTCAAATGGAGGCCAACCTGAACTTGTGCCTGCAATAATGGTTCCCCGATCCATAATAATTTCCAGTAATGTTGGAGGTGGTGTCGTTGTTGTCGTTGTTGTCGTTGTTGTCGTTGTTGTCGTAATACTTGTTGTAGTGGTTGTGGTCGTAGTCCCATTTATTGGATCTGGAAAGAAACCATAAAGATACAAGAATACACCAAATCCGACAAGTAACATGATTATAATTATAAAACCAACAAGCCGTCTGCGTTCCATCCTAGCCACCTCAAGGCAATGCGAAATCTGTACAATACTGCACAATCTTATGTTATATGCTCTTTGAATGTAGGTCAAAATAAGTCAAACGAAGTCGAAAGCTTTGAGAGGTATCAATTCTACAACTAGTGATATGGTAAGATTAGCAGCTGTTGCGGATGTACATAGTCCAAAGTATCTGAAGGAGTTTGAGCATGCACTCTCAACCATTCAGAGGCCAGACTTATTTCTATTTGCTGGAGATATGGTAAACTTTGGGAGGTCCGTCGAATACCAGAATGTTATCAAAGCCATCGACAGCTCAATCGGAACAGAAATTCCCATCATTGCTTGTTTTGGTAATGAGGAACATCGTGAACGCAGAGATGATGTTCTTTCAATCGTGGGCACACGCGTGAAATTTCTAGATGAGCAAAATATCATAGTTGACGTAGACGGAATAAAAATTGGGATTGTGGGAGCTGCATTCCCATTTAGTAGCAGGGATAGACAAGAAATTAGAACAGAGAAGATACAGACTATCTTTGAGAGTCGTGTGGCAAACCTCTCCCAACTACTATCTGAAATTTCAGAAAAATCAAATTACACAATCTTGCTGCTTCACTACAGTCCTCTTCTTGAAACTAGTGGTGATGAGATGGACTCCTTTTCTTGGTGGATTTCAGAGGTAGTCCAAGAGAGTCGACCAAATCTAATAATTCACGGGCATGTTCACAGTCCAATGAAGAGAAGAACTGTTATTGGCGATACTGTAGTGATCAATGTCGCATTTCCAGACGATAATAAAATCACTGAGATAGTTCTATAGAACTACCTCAGTTTTTGAATTTTCAAATTATCAACAGTTCTACGTAGTTCCTTTTTTCTTGATCACTATGATGATGATAATAATAACAGTAACCACTCCTCCAATGCCAATTACAATTACTATTGTCAGCATCGTGTCTGGAGGTGGAACAGGAGTTGTATTTGTTTCAGTTTGCGTGCTTGTTGTAGGAATGGTTGTAGATGTTGTAGTGCTCGTTGTGGAGGTTGTCGAAGATGTAGTGATTGTTGTTATGGTTGTGGAAGTCATAGATGTAGTAGTGGTCGTTGTGGAGGAACTAGTCGGTGGTGTTGTTGAAGTCGTTGTTGTACTGGTTGATGATGAAGTGACTGTCACAACTACGGTATCGGTCACTATATTGTATGCCAAGTCAAATACGAAGATAGTGAAGACATAGACACCTTTGTCAAGACCATCGATACTGGCAGAAACATTCTCATCAGAAATCCAGACTCCTTCATCTACCTGGACTCCATCCTGCGTGATCCAATAATGGTAGGGATTGGCATCAGTAGGAGTCCACTCAATCTCATTTCCTGACGATTCTGCGGTGTACTCGATATCTGAAGGTGAACTAATCTCAGGAGCTGTATCATCAGTTGTGAACTCGAATAGTGTAGATACCCAATTGCCAGCCATATCACGGGCGTAGACAGTCAATAAATGAGATCCGTCACCTGGAATAAGGTCAGTCTCGTATGGATGACTCAGAGTGACATTTGCACCAGTGTCGTCCCATCTGTATAACACCTCAAACAGGGTGTTTGATTCTACGAAGGATAGACCAAGTGTTTTTCCAGAGTTTAGATAGGAATTGTTGGAGTGCGAGCTTAGAAAGACCACTGGTGATGTATCATCAGTTGTGAAATCAATGGTTGTTGTATTCCAGAACCCATTGGGATCTTCTGCATAGAGGTGAAGAGTATGTAGACCCTCTGGTGCAGGAAGTGCAGTAGACAAGGTATAGTGTGAGGTGCCGGGTACTATGGTTGAATTGCTACCTCCATCCCAGTTGTAACGAATCCGCTGGATGGTCTGATAATCAGTGATATTGACATCTATGTTTGTTTCTGATTTCTGTTCAAAGCCGTCTAATGGACTCGTCAATGTAAACCGCGGGTGAAATTCATCCACCTTGTATATGAAGAGCGTTCCAGAATCAAAAAAACTGTATACACTCAACGAGCTTACACTTCCATCCAATGATGTCCCATAGAGAATCTTGATTCGTCCCCCACTACCATATCCACCACGACTACCATCATCACCATGAGGAATAGCTGGAGGTAAGCCCAATGCTCCTATCCCACCAAAACCACAAATACCCGCTCTAGCCTGTAATTCTCCAGAAATTGAAACTGATTCACCGAATAGAAGAATGCCACCACCGGAACCACTACCGCCACCACCTGCACCATCTTCACCAGGAGCAGCCCCATTATCCCCATCTGTACCATCTTGGCCATTACATAAGATCGCACCTTGTACTGTTAGCATTCCTCGAGATTCCAAGTGTACCCCTCCACCTCCATTTCCTCCAGACCCACCAACAGCAATACCTGTTGTTTCACCACCACCACCCCCTGAGCCCATATAGATATCAGAATGAGAGGGATATTGATTTAGAATAGTCTCTTGACCATAGTGATAGCCATACGCGAAGGGAACATTGAACTCTCCATCACCGCCAT
>JAEOST010000437.1 GCA_016840245.1 Candidatus Thorarchaeota archaeon | reverse complement strand
GGTGCTGTACTCAAGGACTCCACTGGCAAAGAGTACATTGACCTATTTGCAGGAATCTGTACTACAATCACAGGTTACAATCATCCAAAGTACGTAGCCACAATAAAATGGCAAGCGGAACGTCTGGTCTATGCCAGCTCACTGTACTCAACTATTCCTTATGCTGTATTGGTGAAGCGGCTTGCTGAGATTGCCCCTAAAGGTCTGACTCGATCATTCATAGTCAATAGCGGATCGGAGGCAAACGAATCTGCACTATTCATGGCACGAAAGTACACTGATAATCCTTACATTGTGGTGTGCCAGCGTGCTTACCACGGTCGTACAACCCTTGCGAGAGAACTCTCCAGTGCTGGTTGGCGTACTGTTTCAGAGGCTCATCCCCCAGGTGTTCGCTTCACTCCTTATGGGTATTGTTACAGATGTCCCTTTGGTAAGGAATATCCAGGATGTGACATGGAGTGTGCACGTTATCTTAGAGAAGTAATACGTACCCAGACAAACAACGCATTAGCAGCATTCATCGCTGAGCCAATTCAAGGAGTTGGTGGGATTGTCCAGCCCCCTGCTGAGTACTTTCAGATTGCACATGAAATCGTCAAAGAATATGATGGAATCTATATCTCAGATGAGGTCCAAACAGGATTTGGTCGGACTGGCGGCAAATGGTGGGGGATTGAACACGCCGGAGTTACTCCTGATATTATCACTCTTGCAAAGGGTTTTGGTAGCGGAATCCCCATTGGTGGATTCATCACTCGTCCAGAACTTGCAGAGGACTATACGGTAACTGACGCCTTTGCAACGTTCGGAGGAAATCCCTTGTCCTCAGCTGCTGCAGTGGCCGTAATTGAGATTATTCAGGAAGAAAACTATCTAGAGAAAGCCGAGAAACTAGGCACCCATCTTAAAGAGAAAATGGAATCTCTTCAAGAAACCCACAAGATAATCGGCGAAGTCCGCGGCCAAGGAATGATGCTAGGTTTGGAGCTTGTTCGTGATCAAACAACAAAGGAACCTGCTATTCAGGAACTTCTACAAGTCATGGAAATCTGTAGAGAGAAGGGTCTTCTCATCGGAAAAGGTGGTCTCGATAACAATGTGGTCAGACTTCAACCACCTCTGGAGCTCACTGCGGAGCAAATCGATGAGGCCTACTCTATTCTTGATGAAGCCCTATCCGTGGCTGAAAAAGGATTGTGAAACTTCATTCACAGTTTAGTGAGGTCATCATAACTATCTGGTCTGCGGTCTCTGAAGAATTGCCAGGTGTTTCGGACCTCACGAATAACATCGAGGTCAACATCTGCCACAACAAGTTCTTCCTTATCACGAGAACCCTTGACGACCATCTGACCACGGGGATCTGCGATGTAAGAGCTGCCATAGAAAGTACCAGTCTTCCAGGGTTCCTCCCCCACTCTGTTTATTGCTGCCATGAAGTATCCATTTGCGACAGCATGTGCAGGTTGCTCTATACTCCACAAGTGTTCAGATAGTCCTGCAACAGTAGCTGAGGGATTGAAAACAATCTCTGCTCCATTAAGCCCTAATGCCCGAGCTCCCTCTGGAAAGTGACGGTCATAGCAGATATAGACACCTATCTTTGCGACTGATGTGTTGAAGACGGGGTAACCAAGGTTTCCCGGTCGGAAATAGAATTTCTCCCAGAACCCTGGGTCTAGGTGTGGTATGTGCATCTTCCTGAATTTGCCCAGAAGAGTTCCATCAGAATCAATGACAATAGCGGTGTTGTAGTACACACCAACTGACTCCTCCTCGTACATTGGTGCAATCAGCACAAGGTTGTTGTCTTTAGCGAGTTTTTGCATCCGCTCAGTAAGAGGGCCTGGAATCGGTTCAGCATATTTGTACCACTTTCGGTCCTGCTCTGCACAGAAATAGGGTCCATAGAACAACTCCTGGAAACAGAGAATCTGAACTTCCTGCTGTTTTGCAATGGTTGCAAACCCCTCATGTTTTCGAATCATCTTCTCGATGTTTTCTTCGATGGCTTCTACGTCTGAAACGTCGCCTTCCCAAGTTGCTTGAACCAGACCTATCCGGACATTTCTCAATGCAATCACTCCATTGACTTGAGGAACTGAACTGTTATTCTCTCATCTAATAGGCATTTCCCAAACCGATTTATGGCGAGTTTTTCATTGGATAAGGGAGGACTTTCCATGCCCGAGTTAGATCTCATTATCAAAAACGGTAGTGTCGTGACTGCAGCTGACACCTACAAGGCTGATGTTGGAGTCAAGGATGGGAAAATCACGACCATTGCGTCAGACCTTAGTCCAGGAGCTGATACCAAGGTCGTCGATGCAAAGGGGAAGTATGTCTTTCCTGGTGGTATCGATGTTCATGTTCATCTTCAACTCCCGTTCTCAGGAACAATCTCTGCTGATGATTTTGAGAATGGTACCAAGGCTGCAGCTTGCGGAGGGGTGACTACAGTTCTTGACTTTGCCATTCAAACTAAGGGTCATCCGATAATGGAGGCTATCAAAGCCCGTAGAGCCGAGGCGGATCCTAATGTATGCGTTGACTATGGTCTACATGCAGCCATAACGGACTGGAATCCTCAGACACAAAAAGAGATCAAGAAAGTCATTGACTATGGGATTCCAACATTCAAGATGTTCATGATTTACAAGAATGAAGGGTGGATGGCTGATGATGGCATGCTCTTCAACGCCTTAGAGGAGACCGCCAAGCATGGAGGGCACATTGGTGTGCATGCAGAGAGCGTCGATGTATTAGACATGCTAATTGAAAGGTACGCCCAAGAGAAGGAAAAGTGGGGGGCATACGGTCATACGCTCTCCAGACCATGCTACACAGAAGAAGAGGCTATTATCAGGGCAATCAAATGGGCTGAAGCCACTGGTGGACAACTGTACATTGTACACATGTCTACAGGCGAGGGTACAGATGCAGTTCATGCTGCTAGAAAGAAAGGTGTGAATGTCTATGCTGAGACCTGTCCTCAATATCTGCTTCTAGATGATGAGGTCTTCAAGGGTGAAAATGGACATCTCTACGCAACCTGTCCTCAGATCAAGAAGCCACATGACAGTAAACGTCTTTGGGAGGGCTTGGCAAATGGTGATGTACAAATCGTCGCGACTGACACTTGCACATTCAATACAGAGCAAAAAGCTGCTTGGAATGGTGACTTCAGGAAAATCCCATTCGGAATGCCTGGTGTCGAAACCATGGTTCCTCTGATGTACACAGAAGGTGTTGGAAAGCGTGGATTCACAGTGAATCATTTGGTATCGCTTGTCAGCACTAATCCAGCAAAGCTCTTCGGCATGTATCCCGAGAAAGGGACAATAGCTATTGGTAGCGATGCTGATTTGGTGGTCTTTGACCCCGGAAAGAAGGTGACAATCAAGGCCG
>JAEOST010000436.1 GCA_016840245.1 Candidatus Thorarchaeota archaeon | reverse complement strand
CTCCGAGTCACCGATGGGGCTCCCTTTCTGTACGGCTGTCAGCCAGTACCTAAGATACCATTTGGTATATTAGTATATAAACCTTGGGAAGTGGTCAGAGTCGTACACATGCAATTAGAGAGCAATTCCTTCTTTTCGGAGAATATCACGAGCCACCAGAAGACCAGATACAGAAGCCTGCATGAGACCCCTCGTGATACCAGCACCATCACCTGCAGCGTATAGATTCTCCACTTGTGTTTCCAGCTGCTCATTGAGTTTGAGACGTGATGAATAGAACTTCACTTCAACTCCGTAGAGGAGGGTTCCCGCACTGGCAACACCGGGGCAGAGTTCATCCAGTGCATTAAGCATCTCTAGAATTGAACTAAGGTGTCGATAAGGTAATGCAAAGCTCAGATCTCCTGGAGAGGCACTTGGCAGGGTTGGTTTCACTGGGCTTCTAGCAATTCTTTCCGTTGTGCTTCTCTTACCACGCTGTAGGTCAGCAAGTCGTTGAACGATAACTCCATCACCTAGCATGTTTGCCAGTCGAGCAATATATTGACCATATGCTATTGGCTCTTTGAAGGGTGCAGTGAACTTTGTGGACACCAATAGTGCGAAGTTTGTGTTGGCGGTCTTCTTGTTGGCGAATGATTGACCATTCACAGTGAGAATCTCATCATAGTATTCACTTGTCACAACACCACCGGGATTGAAACAGAATAATCGAACCTTGTCGTCAAACCGTCGGGAGTAGTAGATCAGTTTGGGTTCATAGAGTGTTTCCGCAATATCCTTCATGACTGGCGCAGGTATCTCGACACGGACACCAATGTCAACATAGTTATTCACAGTGTGAAGGGATAGACGTTCAGCCTGACGAGAAAGCCATTCGTTGCCTACACGACCAGGGGCTGCAACCACATATCTAGCATTGATTTCGTCACCGCCATTTGTTTCAAGCCCCTTAACAGAACCCCCGTTTATGTGGATATCTTTTGCCTCTGTTTTGAACTGGACTTCAGCACTCTTGATGACTTCATCATACATTCGACCCATTACATCAATACAGCCCTCACGGCCCATATGTCGGACTCGGTTGGGAATCAGTCGCAATCCAATCAGAGCAGCTTTATTTCGATAGGTCTCGATGTCATCTTCATTACTACCATAGATCTTGGTTGGAGCTCCATATCCAAGGTACTTTGTGTCAACGTAATCTATCAGTTCCGTCAAACGTTCTTCACCGATGAGATCATCCAACCACCCACCGACTTGCGTGGAATGTGTCAGTTTTCCATCTGAGAAGGCACCACCCCCACCCCATCCAGCAAGAATGTCACAAGGATTACATTTCTTGCAACCTGCGGCAACGGTCGAGTTTGGACAGGTGCGTTTCTCTATGCTTTTTCCCCGCTCGATTATGACGATTTTCAAATCCGGTTTGTGTTCGATTAATTCGAGGGCGCAGAATATTCCAGCGGGGCCGCTACCAACAATAGCCACGTCATAATCCAAGTAGTTACGCTCCTTGAGTCTCCCGGCTCGAGGCGGATTCAAACTTCCTTTCTCTTAAGCATTGTGTCCGGGATTTTGATGGATTTTTTCGTTAAGGTCACTAGGAATACGGATATATTGACTTAATTCTGATTTTTCAAAGACCAGAGTGTGCAAAAATGACAACATGTTCTCTATGCGGTGTTGACGACTTGGGCTTTACATGTCCATATTGTAACACCGTTTACTGTTCAGAACATCGACTACCAGAGAGTCATGGGTGTCCAGCAATGCACAAAGTTCGAGAGGATGCACGGCAAAGGGTTTCAGATTCCTTAGGTGGTCAAGAACAAGATGAGAACATCATTCAACCTGTTCGCAAAGCTCGAAAAAAGAAACGACGTTCTAAGAAACGACGGTTCTCATCCACTGAGATTCGTGATTTAGCCATCGCGTCAGTATTAGTAATCCTAGTTGGAATCTCCATTTTTGGTAGTCCTGCGGGGATCCTCAATGCATTCGTTAGAATTGGACTCTTTATCCAAGTAGGGTTATGGTGGATTGTTGTCGGTACGATTGGGATATTCCTTGCATCATTCATGGCTCATGAAATGGCACATAAATTCGTAGCACAGAATTATGGAATGTGGTCTGAATTTCGAATGACATCCACGGGGTACTATCTTTCAGCCATGGCAATTCTGTTCTCACTCCCAATTTTCGGAACAGGAGTAGTCTACACTAGTGGTACAACAAACACAGAACATAGTGGGAAAACAAACGCAGCAGGACCACTGACGAACTTCGTGATCGCCGCTGCTCTAGTAGTCATAGCAATCATATTGTTTGCATTAGAAGCATTAAATCCAATTGGGATCCTACTTCAATATGGAGTTCAGTTGAATGCATTCCTAGGATTATTCAATATGATTCCAATTCAGCCATTTGATGGGGCAACAGTCAGATACTGGAACAGCAGAGTCTGGATTGCACTCACTATTGGACTTCTTTTCATGCTAATACTTGGATATGTAATGTTTCCACTCCTATTGTGATAGGATGTTGCGGGAATAATACCACGCTTCATAGCAGGATAATACAGATGCCACTTGACATTGTCCGGGGGCTTCTTGATTGCTCACACCAAATAGATACAGTCCTGATATAACAGAACTATCAGTGTCTGCATGGTTCTACCGAAATCGCACAATAGCAGGATTTGACAATCCAGCTCGTTCGCTCTACGTATCAATTCGTGAACTAGTCGAGAACAGTCTTGATGCGTGTGAGGATGAGCGAGTTCTTCCTAATGTGAGCGTACTTCTAAAACGCGAGGATGAATCGGACAGAGG
>JAEOST010000435.1 GCA_016840245.1 Candidatus Thorarchaeota archaeon | reverse complement strand
GGACAGGCAACGCGATTCCAGAGATCACAACTGCGTTCACGGGAATTGGTTGGCTCTGGATTATCTGGGTCCTGTTTCATAGGGATAAACTTCCCGAGATAACTGGTTGACTCAAAGAAAGAGGGATAGACCCTGCATTTACAGAGTCTTTTCTATACCTACGAACTTGGTTCTTTCTTCTTCATCAAATAAACGGGGTGATCACCTGCACAGAGGATAGTAGTGTGGTTGTAAGCAGTAGAACAAGTAGCACTACTGATACTCGGTGCAATCGGAGCTCTCCTTTTAGCATCATGTCAATCTCCCAACCAAACCTGAATACATAGGGAACTTTGGACTATAATCTTGCGAATTTCGAGCAAATGAGTTATGTGAGAATAAGACCTATTCAAATGTGGTGTTAAGAATGGGAGTAAAGATTCGATGGTTGGGTCATGCTAGTTTCCAGATAAAGACAGACGAGAAGGTTGTCTATCTTGATCTTTACCGCTCAAAGAAATTGAGAGAGAGAGTTCCTGATGAACTAGAACCTGCATCGGTTGTCCTCGTGACACATGCACACAATGATCACTGTTTCCCTGAGGCAATCAATGAAGTACGGAATGATGATACTATTGTAGTGGCTCCAAAAGACTGCGGAGAGAAGCTCGATTATTCATTCGAGTCCTTGAAACCGGGTGATGAGTCATCATATCACGATATCAAAATTAAAGCAGTCCATGCATACAATGTGAAACGATTTCGTTCCCCTGGCAACCCATATCATCCCAAGGGATATGGTGTTGGATATCTTGTCAAGGTTGAGGGAAAGACCATCTACTTCGCGGGTGACACTGATGTGATTCCTGAGATGAATGAGTTGGGCCCTATTGATGTAGCGCTTCTTCCCTGTGGTGATACCTATACCATGGACAACCAGGATGCAGCCGAAGCCACTCGAATGATTAAACCAAAGGTAGTCATACCAATGCACACATGGGACAAGAGTGTGGATGATTTCAAGAATGGAATTTCTGACATGGATACAGAATTCGTTCCTCTCAGAGAAGGAGAAGAGTTTAATCTATCGACCTAATATCACAATGCTGAAACCTCCTTTCTTGACCAAGGTATAAATTCCTTCAGGGGAAAAATACACAGGGTGAAGAGTCTAAGATGATTCACGGAGGGAATAAGAAATAGGAGCTGCTTTTGATTCACTGTTAATCCTGCTAATGTATAGCTCGCTTGCAGTTGCTGTCGTAATGCTATTGGCAATTTGGAGAAGCATATTGAAAGGAAACTTGAAGACCAGTCTACTACGAAGAAAACCACTCTTGGTCCCATCATTGGTCTTCATCATAGCGACTCTAGTTGTGTCGACATATGTTCCCCTACCGATGTCAGTATACCATGGACCACATCAGCGTGATGTCTTTTTTCCCAGTGAAGGAAGGTTTACAGTGTATGAAACAATAGCCTATGATGATGCTCAGATTCGAATCAGACGAAGCTTAGAAATAGATGAAAGAATCGAGTTCTTCGCAAATTTCTCTCAGGATGGTGTAGTGATTCAGTTTCTGGATGTGAACATCACATTCAATGATCTTGATGAGAACTACGCGGTCAATCAATTTCTCAGTTTGGAACCCGGACTATATGATTTCGAAATCGCGTACACATTCTACCAATCAGATGTTATTCAGATCGACGTATATGTAGACATCCTACTCTATCAACCAATTAAATCGTCATTCGTACCAGAAGTTACTGATTGGGCATCATATCAATTCCTACTCGAATTTGGACTCATATTCCTCTTCCTTGGGGGAGTGTTCATAGGAAGGGAGAAGAAGTCCCGACAAAGTGAGGATATCGTTGATCAGGAACCCCCAAGAGATGAAACCTATGCTAAGAGATTCAAAGTATAGGAGAAGTATAGGATAGACCTAGGGAAAATCGGTATCGATCAACTGAAGTCGGAAGACCCACGTATAGAATCCGGGGTCACTGAATGAAAATCCCCACATCTCCATAACAAAGGGTACACCATCAGAAAGAGAGATGTAACCACTCCATCCAGTTCCGACATTGAAGTCATCCACGAGATTTGCTAAACGGCCAAAAAACATCGTGTCATTCTCAAGTTGAGACAGACCGCTGTTGATCCATGTACTTCCTGGGCTATCAGTAACTTCAGAAACTGAGTCTGGATAGAGGCCATCTATATACTCCCAACTTCCTACTGGTAAGAAGAATCTCGATACAAAGTCATTCATACCGGGTTTGAGTGGATATGGAAGTTCTGAACTATTACTAAACATGCATTCGACCTTTTC
>JAEOST010000434.1 GCA_016840245.1 Candidatus Thorarchaeota archaeon | reverse complement strand
AGACTCGAATCCTGGATATGGCTACTTGATTGGGATTATAATTAACGGCCCAACTGTTGAGGAACGAACCGAAGAAATCACAAAGAAGAGGTGTCCAATTATTTTTGAGTATTCAAATGACGCTAGTGCAACTGTTCTAGTATGTCGTTATGATTTGGAAGCTAAGGGTTGCTATTGGAAAAAAATCAGTCAGAAGAATATTCAGAAGCTTGGTGTCGCATTAATTGAAAAATTGCGACATCTGTCTTCTAGTCAGTATCAGTGAATGCAATGACATAGAGTGTACTGTAGTCGGGATTAATGACGAACATCAGACCATCCCATGCAACTATTTCAAAGAATTGTGAGATGGTGGCTAGTTCAACCATATCATCAGAAACACCGAATCCTGTACTAACGTCTACATCACGAAAATCCTCTCTAACTGCACAGAATATTATGAGGGAATTTGAGTCCTTTTGAAGTTCTTTCCTGTACTTCTCCTCTATCTTTGTTGTTTCATTATCACCGAGGCCATCACTGTATGCACCACCTGTCTTTAGGATTCTGTACAATCCTCTCAGAATGTCACTGGGTTCACGAAATGGGAACACACTAAAATCCCAGTCCACGGTTGTATTCCTTGTCCATCGTTCATTAGCATATTCTGCAAACTGTTCGAAGAACGACCTGTACTTCTCGTGATCTTGAAAATCATAGGTATCGAGGGACACATCTGATTCAATCTTGTACTGAGCAACTACTGCCCCCATTACGAGTTCTTTGGCTAGCTCTTCTAAGATACTATCAGTAAGCTCTTCGGTGAACTTGAACAACATGTCATCCTCCGGTCATTCTATGAAATAATTCTAAGCCTTATCTAAAATCTCCTTGAGTTTTCTAGTGGTTCCCTCAATATCGTCTGATCTGAAGACTGCTGAACCTGCGATGAAGAAGTCGGCACCTGCCTTCCTGATCTCGGCTATATTATCCATCTTGACTCCACCATCAATTGCTATTCTTACGGATGGTTTGTGCTCATCAAGGAGTTTCCTTAGTTCAGTTATCTTTGACATGGCTGAAGGAATGAAGCTCTGTCCACCAAATCCTGGACATACACTCATCAACATGATTCTATCCAAGAGGTCGAGGAGTGGTACAACAGAGGAGATTGGTGTTGCTGGATTTAGAGTAATTCCTGCCTTACCTCCATGGTCCACAATCATCTGAACTGTTCTGTAGATATCATAGTCCCCTTCCATATGTGGATAGAGAAGTTCCACTCCGGCATCAAGGAACTGTGGAATATACTCTCTTGGTTTCGTAATCATGAGATGCGCATCGAGTGGAACATCAGTAATTTGCTTCATGGTCTTTGCCACCCATGGACCAAAGCTGATGTTGGGCACGAAGTGAGAGTCCATGATGTCCAGATGGAAGTAATCAGCTCCACCCTTCTCAGCGGCTCTGATGTCCTTCTCTAGGTGGGTAAAGTTCGCAGAGAGTATTGATGGAGCCAGTAATGGTTTCATGAGATTCAGCTGGTGGGACCGCATCTCGTTATTTAAGCATCTCGTAGAAGAGAGAGACGCTGAAACGCTGAATATGGGATAATTTCAATCAGCTCAGCCATCTTCTCAAGATAAAACCCGCGGCTGAATTGAACTCAAACAATGGCATTCAACTTGACGAATGAAAGGACTAGGAAGAATCTAATCGACTGGTACTAATTTCTTATCACAAACTGGACACCTTGGAATCGCTTTAGATGAGATATCTAGTTCTTCTCTTTCATAGATTGCATCACAGCTTCGACACAGCAAGGTCTTACACTCCCTCAGGCGCTTCTCTCTCTCCCTCTTCCTCTTCTCTCGTTTCCTTTTATCTCCAATACCCCGAACTGTAATAGCACAAACCATGAAAGGTATGTAAAGAAGAAATATCAGACTTATCGAAAGCAGATCATAATTGTTAAGCAGCAGACCTATACCAGCGAATGCTATGAATAATATTTGACAAATGATCCATCCGTTTTGAATAAGCTCGTCGAATTTCTTTTCTTTCACAATTACACGACCATTCTATGTCATCCGAAGTAGTCATTAGACTGACTGAAATCTATGCTTGATACTACTCCTGTCGTTTCTTAGCTTCTTCTTGAATCTCTTTAAGTTTCACTAATGTGGGGGTTGTTCGATCAAGATCAAAGAGGCTTATCTCCTCGATAAGCGGATCTTCTTCAACAAGAGTTGCGATTAGAAGAAGACCACGATAGATCCACTCTACAGTTGAGTCTTAGATCACATCAGAGGCTACCATATACTCGTAAACTCAATGACACTACCAAGACTAGTCGTACTTGATAGCAGAATACTCTCCCCAAAGGTTCTTTCATATCTTTCACCAATCTCTATATTTCTTGAAACAAGATATCTGCAGGTCTTTTCTAAATCTCCCACCTCAATGGTCATACCAATTACTCCATGATATGTGTGAGGTTCGAGAGTGTCGAGATATCCACCTTCTTTAACAGACTCCAATAGGAGAATTGAACTTACCCCCACCTTGACTTCAACTCCTATCGCATCCAAGTGAGGTATCTCCATAGTCTCAGATAATTCACAACCCAGTTCTTTGAAGCTCATCGCTGCTGTTTCGATGTCCTCAACATGAATCCAAATAGATCTGATTCTTTCTGCAGAGTTTGGATGGTTTGTAAACTGAGCAGGGTCTAGAAATGGGCTTTCTGAGAGTAAAGATTCGTATGCATCATTATTTCTCTCAATGAAGTAAATCGATCCGGGGAGAATATCCTCCATGAGACCAATTGCACTCCAGAGATTACTTGGAGGCTCATCGACACCGTCGAAGTGTGTTGTTCCAGCATTGGGTGCTGATACCATTATGTCCTTTGACCGAAGACACTCCATTACTTCCTGGATATCTGATACACTTAGAGCAAGAGACCCTGGTCCTCTAGCCCCCTCAAACCATGAGATACCGTCCTCACCAAGGACTTCTTGATCATATGGTGCGAGTAATTCTAGGTGCCCCCCGTGCTGAAAATGAATTGCAGAGTAGTATGTTCCATTGTCAAAATAATAACCGGTTTCTCCAATTGAGAATCCCAAGTCCTCACTGAATATCGTACTGGCCATTCTCAGCTCATTGACGACCAATGTCAAATGGTCAATACCGTTGACAAATCTGTGCACAACCCCTCCCCCTATTTCTCTCTGCGACGAATCTCATCTTGTAATTCCTTTAATTTCACGAGTGCATCCACGGGAGTTGTTCGAGCTAGGTCCATAAACTTGATTCGCTCAAGAAGTGGATCGTCCACTGTCAATGCTTCAAGACTTGTCT
>JAEOST010000433.1 GCA_016840245.1 Candidatus Thorarchaeota archaeon | reverse complement strand
CCAATTCAGAGTAGATGTTAATTGGTTTATCGATCTTCTCGAGTATCTTAGTGCTGTAAGCACAGATTGCTGTAATTGGTATATCAAGTACTGTGTGTAATGCGCGTTCGTATTCCATCAATTCATCAATCATGTCATGCTTGAAGAAACATGCCATCTCTCCAGTAACTCGCATCCCACTGAATCCCAACGCCCGAGCTTCAGTATTGAATCTCTCCCACAGTTCCATTGTATCGTCTATACTAAATGAACCATCGATAATGTAAACATCAGTGTAATCCAGAATCTGTAATGCTCCCGTACGTTCGTGTAACTCGACATTGATACCGAACTCTTTCATCCCTGCCCGTATCTCATCTGGTGTCTGTTCTGAACAAACGTACTTCGTTGCCTCTCCCTGTTCTAGTCCTGTGTTGATGTAATTGAATAAGACCTCATGTTTCAGTTCACATGAATCGTAGAATAGTACTACATGGTCTCTCGGTCTGAGATGTTTGAGTGTACGACCAAGGTTTCCTGCTGATGTTGCTTCGTATGACTTCCAATCAACTGACCTTCTGAACTGTTCTTCAAAGTCTCTCCTAATGAGAGATACAAGGTTTGCATCCTCACTTAGAAGGAACTTAGTAGCAGTAAGACCACCCTCTGCTGAAGTTGCCAGCATGACTTTTTCTCTATCGAAAAGAACATACCTTCCAGGAATATCGTCAACATACCTCAGAGATACATTGGAAGCTGGTATCATTTTAGTAAGCATTCGTGGAACAGTGTCTTCTTCTTGTGGACACTCTGTAAGAATTCTTACTTGAACATTGTTTTTCACAGATAGCAATATCGAGTCTTCATAGGCAAGAAGGAATCTAACTACATTATTCACAGAGTCAACAAAATCAATAACGTCTGACGAATTTTCGATTAGGCTTTCCATTCTTCTAGAAATAGTGTCTCTCTCTGACACCAGAACGAATTGTGTACTCTCATCCTCAACATCGATTGAATCCTGCTCAATCTCAAGACTCTCGATCAGATTCTCTTTCTTTGCCTCAAGATCCGCCAGTTCTCTCTTTGCTGCATCCTCTTTGCGTTTAACGAGAATTGAAAGTGCATCCTCTATTGGTAGTGCTCTGACCTTAATGGGCCTTCCAAGTATTCTCTCGATAAGACCAGTCTTTTCCAATTTGGGTAGAGTTCTATAAACCTCTTCTCTGCGGACTTTAGCAACCTTCGCAATTTTCCCTGCGGTTGCTGGACCAAGTTTGACTGCAGCGAGATACACCTTTGCCTGATACGGTGTAAGACCGAAGTCAGTCAGTAAATCAGTGCTATCTCTCTCTTGTTGCACCTTCTTACCCCCACGCGAAGTAACTACTGCTTATCTATTGTTACGGCGCTATTTTAGATTATTGGAAAAAGAACAGGAAGGCGCAAGGAGAAATCCTGCGCCGTCTATTGTCTAAGTCTTCTTTCTACTCTGTACAATTATGAATACAAAGAGAACAGCTATCATGATTCCCATGGCAATGATGATCATGATGTAGGTGCTGACATCAGGAGGATCAGTAGTCGTTGTTGTATCCGTAGTCGAGGTGTCTGTAGTCGTTGTAGTAGTGGTAGTTGTTGTAGTCGTAGTGGTGGTTGTAGTCGTAGTGGTTGTCGAGCCGCTTTCAATCACTGCCACGATGAATGTGCCTGATAGACTGTTGCCCTCTGTATCATTGACCGTAACGCTCAGGACATATCCGCCTGGAGCAATGGTTGTCTTGTTTGTTACTAGCCCATCAACGACATCGAAATTAACAGTGTCATTAATTGCCCAGCTCGCAATACCAGAAAGGTCTGATACAGCTAGCTGGTAAGAGAGAGCATCGCCATAGTAGAGTACCTTATCCGCTGGAGGTATTACCCAGACTGGTGCTATCGTATCAACGACCGATACAACTTCAGCAAGAGTACTCCAAGTATCCGATTGAGACTGCATGTAGATTGTATATGGAATGTCCCCTGCTGTTGTTGGAGTCCATGAATGCGAGTAGGTATCAACATTGTTAGACATTGAATGGTTTGCACCGTCGTATTCAAGCTCAACAGAAATGATACCAGTTGTATGTGTGACATCCACTGAGATACTCATCATTTCCCCGAGCTCAACTGGTTGAGCTGCAGTAACAAGATTCGACCAAGAGGGCAGACTTTCCAATATCTCATACTTGAAGCTGCTAGTTACCCATGATCCCCATATCCCTAAGCTGTCACAAGTCCTTACTCGCCAATAGTAGGTAGTTGCGTTGACAAGAGCTGGTCCAGAATATGTCACTGTGTCTGTGTCGAAAATGAAGTCGATGAGAAGGTCATAACTACCCGTATCATTTCCACTGAACCCTTCTCTGTAGTAAGCTCGATAGCCTCCTGCATCATCATTGAAATACCATGATTCGTCACCGCTGATCTGACTATCAAATCGCAACTCAATCAAGAGATCGTTGGTGGCTGTCAAGACAAAGATGTCATCAATATCTAAGGTAAGCATCTTACCTGTGTTTCTTAGAGTGTACTCATCACATTCAAGAACTAAAACTGGAGACTGTCCCCCATAATTACTATCCATATCTGTATGACTTAATCTACCTTCAACTGGAGTTTCTACGAGATATACCGAGAGATTTTCATATGTCACATCTCCCATTCCTGTAACAGGAAAGCGCAGCATATCGATGAGTCCAGTTGTATCAAATAGGCTATGATTATACTTGTATTGAAATCGCCATGCTTGGTCAGGGCTAGCGCCGAAGGGGAATGAATTGCTAATGAAGCCGTCACTTAGAATCACATCGCTTACTAGCTCCAGTCTAAGTCCTTGAGTTACGTCATTTACTGTTTGGGCATCATAGTAAGAATAAGCAACGGATTCAGGAGTCGCACGAAGTGCATATGATCCGCCGTTGCCAGTAGTAACATTTCCAAATACTGGTGTTCCCGAAATACCTGTATGTCTCATTTCGACGATTAGGTTCAGACCAGATCGTACTGTAAATGTATTCTCAATATCAAAAACAATGAATCCATTCTTCGTAGTGGCTGTGTATTCTGATCGATTCAAAACTTGTATTGGTGTTCGACCTTCATAATTTGATTCATAGTCGTAATCCAAGTCACCTGAACCTTCAACGCACTGTGTGTAGATTGCCAAGTCACTGAATGTTGTCGTTGCCGTTGATACATTCACCTCAAAATGCAACTTGTCGACAACACCTGATTGAGTAATTAAACTCGAGCTCCATTTGTATTGAATACGAAAAGCGGTTGGATACATGAATGTGTCTGGATATGATACTCCTGCTCCCGCTGTATCATAGACTGTCGTCATCTCACTGTTATTCTCGTACATTAATCGTGTTTCATCGTATGAGGAGCTATTCCACACTTCGAGCTCGTAGTTCTTCTGATGATCACTTGGATCGTCATCACTAAATGTCCAACCTAGTTCAGGATTCGCACTATTGATGTAGTCAATTTGAGTAGATTCTGAGAAACCATCCACCTCTAATTCTGTTGAAGTGGGAATGGAATATTCCAGTGCAATGTTCGGTATTGTGTTTGTATAATCTACTATACTGGTTTCACGAGACATGAATCCTTTCTTTGTTTCAGTTGATGGAGATTCATCGACTTGGCATACGGCAAGTGTCAGCATTCCATCATCACCCAGTGTTTGAAGAACCTGTGTGGTGATTTCCCACTCGTACCAGTTATTATCCAGAAACATATTCGGACTACTTGGAGATTCGATCACATCCAAAGGAACTGGGTCAAATTCAGGTTCGTTGAACGAAGTTATAGTTTCCTCTGTCCATGTATCGTTTTCAGAATAGTAAACTCCGATAGGTTCGTCTGCATCAACATCACTAGACAACATGTATAGATTCACTGTCGCTCTTGTAAATTGGACATTGTTTGGAATATGTGATAGATTAAACTTCAGCCATATTCTAGTCATTATTCCCGCGCTTTCGTTTCCACAGAAAAGTCCCGCATCAAATTGAGGAGTCGCAACTCCGTGATCATCGTAATTTGAGGGATCTCCTTCCGCAGTAAATGAATCATCACTCACTCTGACAACATGCACATCACTTCCTGGAGTCGCGGCAAGAGCTGTTGTATCATCAACGACTCTGATTCCTGTTGTGTCAGACGCTATAATTGGCATAATCTGAAGCACAGGTAAGAACATACTGAAGCTCAATATGAAAATCAATAAGATGGTGGTTTTCTTCATCGGCTCTCTCTCCATGGGTTATTCTAAGAATCATTGTTCACATCGAAGTTTGTCTAAGACTCATGTGTGCATGGATTCCCTTAACTCCATCCTAACTTTGTTTCTGAGGCCTATAGACTATTTCACTGTTGTGGGGTGGTAGAAAAATAAAATCGAGATACAAT
>JAEOST010000432.1 GCA_016840245.1 Candidatus Thorarchaeota archaeon | reverse complement strand
GAGTGGCCTTTCATTCTGTAGGTCTTACACTCAATGAGTGTGGGTCCTCCACCCTCACGAGCTCTCTTTACAGCCTCAACTGCTGCTTCGTAGACCTTCACTGCATTGTTACCATCGACCACAACGCTGGGGATGCAATATCCTGCTGCTCTATCAGCAATATCTCCACTTGGGCATGTCATTGTAATGGGGGTGCCCATAGCGTATAGATTGTTTTCAACAACCCATATCACAGGCAGCTTCCAAATGGCTGACATATTTAGTGATTCGCCAAATGTACCGTTATTGGATGCACCATCTCCAAAGAAGCAGGCTACCACATCCTTTGTCCCCCTCATCTGACATGAGAGTGCTGCACCCACTGCAATTGGTAGACCTGAGGCAACAACACCAGTTGCTCCGAGGACTCCAACATCAAACTGAGTGATATGCATGGATCCTCCTTTTCCTTTACATGAACCAGTTGCTTTTCCTAGCAATTCAGCCATGGCTTTGTTCATGTCTGCACCCTTTGCAATAACATGACCATGACCACGATGAGTACTCTGTACCCAGTCCGATTTCTTCATTGCTACTGTGATACCCGCGGCAACAGCCTCTTGTCCAAGATAGAGGTGCAATGTACCCGGGACTAAATTCTCGCCGAAAATCTCCCAGACCTTCTCCTCAAACAATCGTAATTTTAGAGTCCTTGTATAGAGTTCAACAAGGGTCTTTTTGTCAACATTCATAGTCATATCTCCCAAACGTATAGAGGAGAATTACAAGCGCGCACCCTCTGTCTTGTCTGATAAAAGCTTCGAACTGGTATAATTCGCTATTATATTCATTTTTCAAATGTTCCTAGCAAATACGTGAAACTCATAACGTGGTTTGTATTCAAAAAAGGCATTGTGACGTGGTTATGATGAGCGCAGTAGGAGTAAATGTACTGCTGACTTCCGGCCGCACCCTGAAACAGGGGCGTGGTATGGAGATTGGAAAGTTAACAAAAGATTACTTTGACGCAGTAGCCATCTGCGAGATGGATAGCAGCACTCTGGATGTGCTGGGTATCGAAGACGGCGACCCTGTCAAAGTTGAGACCGATGTCGGAAGCGTCATCGTGTTTGGAAAACTAGATCGCAGAGCTGAACCTGGTATTGCGTTTATGCCCTGTGGTCCCTATGTGAATGCAATATCTGACTCCGATACATTGGAAACCGGGATGCCTATGTTCAAGGCGATTCAGGCTAAGGTGTTTCCAGCAAAGGGCGAAACAGTTCTATCGGTTGAGGACTTGCTGAAGAAGATACTGGAGGGCTGAAGGATGACAGAAGTTTTTGATAATATTGTATGTCCTTTCTGTGGCTGTCTTTGTGATGATATACAGATTGAAGTCGAAGATGGCAAGATCATGAAGAATGAGAATGGCTGTGCCATTAGCAAAGCAAAGTTCACTAGCCATTTGGAAGATCGAATAGTGAAGCCTACCGTCGGTGACAATGAGGTCTCTCTTGAAGATGCCATCCAGAAGGCTGTACAGCTGTTCGCTTCTGCAAAGCGTCCCCTAATATATGGTCTTAGCTCAACGGAGAATGACGCCCATCGAGAAGCATACAAGATTGCTGAGCTTGTGGGAGGAGTTGTGGACAACACAGCTTCCGTCTGTCACGGACCAACAATCCTTGGCGTTCAGGAGTCTGGCGAGGCCGCAGGCTCTTTAGGGGAAGTCAAGAATCGAGCTGACCTTGTTATTTACTGGGGTTCAAATCCACAGTTTGCTCACCCACGTCATATCAGTAGGTATGTTAGAGTACCTGGAGCATATGTAAAGGATCCCAAGGCTGATCGTAAGATATGGGTCGTTGACATTCGTAAGACAATCTCTGCTGGAGTCGCTGACGAGTTCATCAAGATAGACCCTGGCACTGACTTGGAGATTCTCAGTACCATGCGTGCAATAACTCGTGGACACGTAGTTGATGAAAAGGACATAGGCGGTCTCCCCTTCGATAAAATCAAGGAAATTGTAGAAGCCATGAAGTCTGCTAAGTATGGGATTCTCTTCTTTGGACTTGGCCTCACACAATCAAAG
>JAEOST010000431.1 GCA_016840245.1 Candidatus Thorarchaeota archaeon | reverse complement strand
TTCCCTAATTGTCTTCCGAAATCAACGGTCTCGTTGAGAAAGGTTGTGGAACTCAAGCCAACAATAGGACCTGTGACAATACTTACCATGTTTGGCATCTTACATCACCTGATAGCCTTAACAATCACGTAGCGGTCCCATTTCAATAGTACGGTCTATTGTACATTGCAGTATTACAGTAACACAAAACATCAGTTGCGTTTCTTATTAATGAGTACAATCACAACTATCAGACAACCAATCCCAATGACACCAACAAGCATCAATGTGATATCAGGATCAAAGGAGGTTGTTGTATTAGACAATGTGGACCCTGTTGTTAAACTTGAAGTTGAGGGAGTTGAAGTAGTTGTTATGCTCGAGGTCGTTTGTGGTGGTAGTTCATTATAGTAATCATCAAGAAATCCTATCCAAATATCAAATCCATCTGAAACTGGTGTAAATCCTGCTATCACAAAACTGTCATTGCCAAAATTCGATAGCTCTGGTACAAGTCGATATCCGGAGTAAATCGGAACCTCAAATTCGAAGTTCCAAAGTAATTCACCTTCACTATTTGTACGAACTAAGACATAGTCTTCGTGCGTACTAGGATACCATACTTGGGTCCATGCAGAAATCGCATACCCACCAATGGAAGATCCCACAGAAGTACCTGTATGAGGCCATGAATATGTACCGCTTTGGATATCCGTCTGATTCCAAATCTCATTGCCTAGACTATCAATCTTCAGTAGATTGATAGAGGACGATGAAGATCCACTATGGTTTCCAGTATAAGCAATAACATAATTATCATCAGTGTCCTGGATAACTGAAGTCTGACCATCGCTATATACAATCCAATCATAATCCATATTGTCCCATTGTCTATTCCCATCAGCATCTAGTTTAATCAGAACCAGTCCTGAAGTCAGATTATAACCAGATCCCACTAACAGATATCCACCATCATTACACGGAATTAAGGTTTGAAAATCATCAGTATAGTCATCATATTCTTTGACCCACTCTTGATACCCAGACTGGTCAGTCTTTACTAGAACAACTTTTGATGCATTATCATAACCTAGAAGAAAGAAACCACCTGAGGGTACTTCAATGAGGGGACCCACGCTGTGGACATTCAAGGTTCTGTTCCATATCTCATATCCATTAGAATCAACACGGAATAGATATGCTCCATGGGTATATGTGCGTGATGATGTAAATGCGTACCCTCCTGATATACACTCTATAGCACTTATCACTCTGGCATCATGATAAATACGCGTCCAGAGATGAGTACCGTCGTCGTCAATCTCCATAAGATATCCATGATTAAGATAGTCCGTCTCAGCAGAATCATCAGTTGTTTTCCCTCCGCAAAGGATTCGACTCGTCCTTGTCTGAAACAACTCGGTGACGAAATCATATTTGAGAACATCATATGTATTATTCCAAGATAAGATTGGAGATTCTATCTCAGCAACACGAGCCTCACAGAAATCAATTGGAACTGAGTAATTGTATTGGTTGGAAAATAGAAAGACTAAGGTCAAAATTAGACAACATGCTGATTTGAACTTCATACTCCCTCACACTGTGAACTCACTCAATTTTAGATTAAAATCTGCCGGAATCCTAGAGGGCAGCTCTGATTCTTTCAAGGTTGTCTTTCAATGAGTTACCCATCATCTTCATTACTCCCTCGAGTTTGTCACACACATAATCATCACAGTAAGCACAATTCTCAAGGTTACGTTCGAAGACGCATAACCTGACCGGACAAGTAGGAGGCCAATGTTTGAAGATTGACTCGTCATCGGACAGTCTGCAGCCGTCACAATTTACATCCTGATATGGAACCTCATATTCAGGTTGAGACCATTCCTTTGCAGTCTTCTTTCGCAGTTCATCGTCGTCTTTTAGTTTCGCAATATATGCTGGACACCCACTGCAATCCATACCACAGCAAGCAATCATTTCTGAATTCATATTCGATTCTTGCCATATCTATCATATAACTTAGACAGTTAACTGAAAGTATTATCAACTACATTGGGATATTCCCATGCTTCTTAGGTGGTCGACTTTGTCGCTTACTCTCTAGCATATCGAGACCCTTGCAAATCAACTGACGTGTCTCATGTGGGAAGATGACCTTGTCGATGTATCCAAGTTCAGCAGCGATGTAGGGATTGGCGAACTTCTCACGGTACTCTGCAACTAGCTCTTTGCGGCGCTTCTCCTTGTCCTTTGCCTTGGCAATCTCAGCACGGAAAATTATGTTGATAGCGCCATCGGGACCCATCACAGCAATCTCAGCATTAGGCCATGCATAGACTAAGTCTGCACCGATGTGTCGTGAAGCCATAACATCATAGGCTCCACCATAACCCTTGCGAGTGATGATAGTGATCAACGGAACGGTGGCTTCGGCATAGGCATAGAGGATCTTGGCCCCATGTCTGATGATACCACCCCACTCCTGAGCGGTTCCGGGGAGATAACCAGGCACATCCATAAATGTTACAATAGGAATATTGAATGCATCACAGAATCGAACAAACCGGGAACACTTGTCAGATGCATCAATATTGATTGTTCCAGCAAGATGAGCTGGGTTCTGCCCAACTATTCCAACTGAACGGCCATCGAATCGCGCAAATCCAGTCGTCATGTTCTGAGCCCAGTGTTCATGTACCTCAAAGTATTTACCTCAAAGTATTCACTGGATTGCTCTGAATAAGTATGAATACGGTATTGAAATCGTTAGTTGTTCGTTAGGATCGGATGGAGACCCTGGTGAGTACGATCTTGTTGCGTGGTATGCAGACATGCTCGTAGAAACTTATGGGCTTGTTGTAGTTGCAGCAGCTGGAAATGATGCAGGAAGCCATACCGTACACTCACCAGGAACTGCAAAATATGTAATCACTGCAGGTGCTGCCCATGATCCAAGCTCAATTACTACTGACCTTTGGACTCATTGGAGTTACTCCTCTCAGGGACCTTGTGACGACGGGCGGATTAAGCCCGATATTTTAGCTCCTGGAGTATCGATAACAGGTGCTAGATATGGGACATCCAATCTATATACAACAGATTCAGGTACATCAGCTGCATGTGCATTTGTTGCAGGACTTGTTGCTCTGTGGCTTGACAAGGATTATTCACTTCGATTCCCCCCGAATGACTATCACCCACACCCACGCGTCAAGAAGCTCCTTATGGCTAGTGCAACGGATATGCCACGGGATTATGACCCCGGTCTCGACAATATACATGGTGCAGGAAGAGTGGATGCACAGGATGAAGTGAATTTTTATGAAACTGATATTTCCGCATCACGTGATACAGCGCCTTTAGTTCTGAGATTCTATCAGCATGAATATAACCGATATAATGAGCCACTATGGGTTGAAGATCCTTCTAGCGGAGCTGATTGGTACAAGATAAAGTGCTATCAAAATCTAATCATTTCCGTAGAGGCAGACGGTGATCCAGACTTGATTTTAAGAATTCAGTTGTACGACTATAATGGCGTATTCATCAAACAAAGCAGTGCAGGAAATTGGAAGTTCTTGAGCCATACTGCTACATATCAAGGTAGATACTATGTTAGAATACTAGTGCAGCAATATACTGGAGACTATTATGATATTACAATAGCTACTATCCCCTCCTAGACAAATATACTTGTTGAAGTCTATTCTGTTAGATGAACGTTGGATGTACTGGCTTTGGGAAATTCGGTATGGTATGTTGATGTAGAATGAATAGAGCCCTCACAGACTTGCTACCTTCGGGTCATAAGAAAGTAATCGTAAGAGTTCTACAACACATTAGACAACTATGTTGTAAAGCTTATTTAGTAGGATCATGGACTGAGGGAACAGGTGGAAATCAAAGTGATATCGACCTAATTTTAGTTGTTGAAAATGTACAACGATTGAATCAGGTCAAGGTGATTCTTGACGAGTTTAGGGATGTTTGCTACGACAACCGACCATTGATTGATGCCAAGGTGTTCACAGAAGAGCAGCTTAGAAATGCATTACAAAGTCTGGATTATTTCAGACTATGGTCGGGGTTGAATTCAGGGATGTTGTTATGGGGTGAGTCGATTCATCCACAACTTCGGATTGACCTAGTACGAAAAATCATGATTAGATGGTTGGATCTCATTAGTGAGGTGTCATTGAAGATAGACATGTACTCCGAGTTTGAGGGTGCGTGTTTTGTATTGTATTCTGCTCTCGTGGAGTTTTACTTCATTGAGAAACATCTACTACATAGTTCTGATTCTCCGATAACTAAGGAGGAGATTGTTTCCTCTCACTTCAGTGGACTAAGCAATTTAGTAAGGAGGGAATTCTATAATGTTGCTGGTCGAATTACCAAACAACAAGGTCAAATCAAGATCTCCATTAAATCAAAGAGACATAGACCGAAAAATGACTTCCTTGACTTATCAAGGGCAGCGAAATTAATAGAGCTGTACTGTGACAGAATCTATAGGGAGGTTATTGGCATATATTGTATCTGAGGTGAACTCTTCATGATGGAGAAGTTGATTCTAAGCGGCTTCAAAGGCCAATTGGATGGAGTGGATTTGGAATGAATGGTAACAGCTCTGGTGAGACAGATGAGATCACTGACTATGAGGTTCTTGAACTAAGAGGTAATACACTGCGAATCTACTGGATAATGCTACGGGTGAATCGTCCTCATAGAGCACGTGAATTGCAGCGACTAGTAGGTCTATCAAGTTCAAGTCTAGCGTTGCATCATCTGAACAATCTCATCGACCACGGTCTTGTGACAACTGATGAGGATGGGTGCTATATCATCAAGCGTCACATACGTCCTGGATTGCTCAGTCTATTTGTTGGTTCCGGACGACTTCATATCCCTCGATATATCTTCTATGCCATTCTCAACACAGCATTGCTCCTCTCATCGATCTATCTATTCGTGTGGAGTCTGAACGCTGCCACTGTTCTTCTGATTGCGTGTCTGTCAATGAACAGTGTCTTCTCATGGATTGAGTCTATTAGATTGTGGCGACTTCAGCCGCGCTACTAGTTGCTCACTGGTGCTCTGAAACTAGATTAATTAGGAAATTGGCTGATATATCCTCATAATGTCAAGACCCATTCTATCTGACAACAGATTCATTGTGAGTCTCATCGTTCTCATCTTCCTGCTCTCATTGGCAATACCTCCTGTGCTAGTGGTCACACTGGGCTATCAATCATATCAAGCTCGGCTCACCGGTACACCAGTGAATGAAACTTCGTTTGCTGATCTTGTTTCCAAGAATCCTGACCTAGTTATGTTTGCAGTACATCCAGTCATTGAGAGTGTTACTGCAATCCATATGAGCGCAGACTATCATGGTCTAGAGACCATAAATGAAACTCAGGCTATAGCTATCAGTCTAGAGTTTATATCGAGAATTCCATACTTGTCAGAAGTTGAATTAACTATCGATGATGGCTGGACAATTCTGGACAATGGAAAGTGGAGATTCAAATTCGATACAATCAATGGGACTGTATTCATAAGCGTAAATGCCATTTCAGGAAGAATCACAGACTTTGTTGATTTAATCAATGGTTCAGTTCAGATTCAGGATGTGGAATTAACTACATCAGACCTTGAACAAACAGTACGGAATTTCATGCTCGAGTTCAACTATACATTTTCTGAGCATGCACGTTATATCGGTCCAAGGATTGTTTACGACTATAGTTTTCATCGTGACATGTACAAACTCATATTCTACAATATAGTGAATGGAATATATGTTGAAGGTAATGGGGTATTTTTCACCCTGGATCCGGAAACGGGCGCAGTTTTAGGTTTTGGCTACGACTGGGCTCATGTTACTGATATCCCGGTTGAGAATATTATCAGCCCTGAAGAGGCTAAGAGTTATGTGCTAACCTATCTATCGAATCGTTCTGATATGCAGAGCGTTGGGGTGACCAATGCATTGTTGATATTCGACCACACATGGTCCCCATTGGGACTCGAGTACCGACTTGGGTGGGCAGTCTTCGTCACAAGTAATCCTCGCGGACTTAGCACCGTTTATATCGATGCAAAGAGTGGGATTCGGTATGACCTAGGTGGATCGGCCACTCTTTCATTTGTCTGGACAGAAGAGAATGATGTCTCGTTATCATCAGTATTCATCGTCTTAATGGGGTCGATAGCGCTAGCAGGAGTGACCTATGTGGCACTACGAAGGCATCTGCTAGCCCAATAGAAAGTCTTTTCATCTCCTCTTCTTTCTTGAGTTCTGGGTTCTCACTTCATTTTTCTAATTATCAAATCCCTAACATTCTCTCTAAGAATGAATATCTTAAGAAGATATAATCTATTGACAGATTGACCTGATCCCCTGAGTATGTATAGATAGAGATTGGGATGTCATCATCTGGAACGTACGTGTCGTGTTCTGACTTCTTCGCAATACCAATATATTACTCAAGATAGGAGTCTGAATACCACATGATCGAGTGGGTCTGCCATGCATTTTCAACTTCAGTTCTAGTGATTTGACTCGAGTGATTCACAATGGAATATTGCCATGCTTCTTTGGAGGTCTACTCTGCCTCTTACTCTCCAACATGTCTAATCCCTTACATATCAACGGACGGGTCTCATGTGGAAAGATTACCTTGTCAATATAACCCAGACCAGCAGCCACGTACGGGTTGGCAAACTTCTCTCTGTACTCCTTCACTAACTCTGCACGCTTCTTCTCCTTATCCTTAGCAGCAGCAATCTCCTTGCGGAAGATGATGTTGATTGCTCCATCTGGTCCCATCACTGCAATCTCTGCTGTGGGCCATGCATAGACGAGGTCAGCACCGATGTGACGTGAGGACATAACATCATAGGCACCACCGTATCCCTTCCGTGTGATGATTGTTATCTTTGGTACAGTTGCTTCTGCAAAGGCATAGAGTATCTTAGCACCATGTCGTATGATCCCACCCCATTCCTGAGCAGTCCCGGGGAGATAACCAGGTACATCCATGAAGGTTATCACGGGAATGTTGAATGCGTCACAAAATCGGACAAACCGAGAACACTTGTCTGATGCATTGATGTCTATGGTTCCAGCAAGATGCGCAGGATTGTTACCAACGATACCTACGGGACGTCCATTAAATCTAGCAAAACCTACAGTCATATTCTGAGCCCAGTGTTCATGCACCTCAAAGAACTCACCATTGTCAACGAGTTTTGCTACCACATCTCGCATGTCGTATGGCTTGTTAGGGTCATCAGGTATAATATCGTCA
>JAEOST010000430.1 GCA_016840245.1 Candidatus Thorarchaeota archaeon | reverse complement strand
AGTTGGCACTCCCCGAGAGCGAGAACGGGCTGCAAAATCAGAGGCACAGTATTTCATTGGGGATATCATTGGAGACGATAGCTTACGTGTTCATCACACACATATTTCGGGACTCATAACATGCAAGACCTCTCTTGATCCATTCGAAGTAATTGAGAAACTTCGAGAGATAGCAGATGAGAATCCCTACCAATTCAGGTATGCAATAAAGTTCACTCCATTACAGATTTGTGTCAAATCAGATATTGATACCATAGTAAAGGCAGTTGAGGAGTTGCTCCCGAATATTGGTGAAAATGAGTCGTTTAGAGTGACTGTCAGACGACGGCATACTGACCTTCAGAATATGGATGTAGTCAATGCAGCCGCAGGTGTTGTTTCCAGAAAGGTCGACTTGGATAATCCAGACAAAATAATTCTGATTGAGATTGTTGGGGAGATGACCGGAGTGTCTGTGTTGTCATCTGAAAAAGAAATTCTATCGATTATGACTATGCGTGATGACATGTATTAGATGTCAAAAGCTACTGTTGACACTCTACTCACAACACACTTTGAGAGGGCATTTTGAAAATCTTGAGGGGTGGAAGATTTGAGAAAGACGTCCAGCTCAGACCTTGCAATACCAAAGTATTCCATGATTTTCTCCAATCGTTTATGATCAGGCGGGAATTCCAGTTTACTTGGCCCTCCTATTGCTTTTGTCAACTCACGGATACATTGAGTCACCTCATCTTGTCCATGCGCAATGACAACAGCGGCAATTGATGGAAGATTATCAGTGATACCAATGGATGATAGTGCCCGTCCGATTTGATGCTGACCTGAAGCAAAGACTGCAATCTCCACGCTAAGAGACCTAGATTGAGAGTAATTCCCATTCCAAGCGTTGATTGCATTCTGACTTGCAGATAGAAGATGATTCACATCAACAATCATTGCTGCGTTGAATAATTGTACAGCCATCACTCTATCATCTAGACCTGATACTAATTCCAATAATTGATCGGTGTTGAGTTTGTTTGAATTTCCAATATCTGTAATTCCCACTGATAGAGTACCTTTGTCAGTCACAAGCGTATCCAAATGCATTGCTGCCACTCCAAAATAGGCTGAATTCTACAATCGCTTGATGAAATAGTCAGCCACCGTAGGCTCGAATCCAACTTCAAAGACAAGTTTGTCACGTATCGCGTGCATATCAAGAGATGTGTCTTCTTCTTGGAATTTTTTGACAAGAGCGATAATAGATTCACGAATTTCCCAAGGATAGACAGTCCAGCTTTCTACTTTTTGCATATAGAAATCAGGAACAACTCTTGACCATGGTTTTAGATGCAGAACAGCACTACGCAGGTTCTTTGCTCCAAGACCCTTTACATACTCAATGGCATGATGCATGCTTTCTCCTGAGTCTGCTACCTCGTCGATAATGAGGACATTCTTCTCCTCAATTGGAATTGAGAGAGGCTGTGTAATCTTTGGTTCTCTACCATGCTCTCCTAAGTCAGTATAATATTCAATTCTTACATTGAACATGGCATTTGCATAGAGTACGTCGGATAGAATTCGCGCTGGAATCCAGCCACCTCTAGCAATACCAATGATTAGATCAGGAATGAATCCACTATCCACAATCCGTTCTGAGAGTTGCAGAGTTAGATTGTAGACATCGCTCCAACTTAGAATAAGATACTCCATAGATTACAACTACCAATCAGGTTTGGGCTGCTCACTCGTTCCCCCTTAATTAATCCACCCAAAATTAACACAAGGTACAAGAAGGACTGCCCTCTAGTAGGTTTGAGTTGCCATGAAACCTGACCTGCTACTTACAAAAATTGGACAGCTTGTGACACTTGGGGACACGAATGGAAAACCAAAGACTGGAGAGGAAATGAGAGAACTCTCGGTCATAGAGGATGGAGCTGTTGCGATTGAAAATGGTATGATTATAGAGGTAGGAAAGAGTTCAGACATTCTCTCATTAGTTGATGATGAAGAGGTAATTCCTCAGATTGAGCTTCCCAACATGATGGCACTCCCTGGATTCATTGACAGCCATACTCACCTTGCGTTTGGAGGATCTCGCGAGAATGATTTTGCAATGAAGCTTGCAGGAAAGACCTACATGGAAATCCTAGAAGCAGGTGGAGGAATTCTAAACACACTTCGAGCAACTAGAGAGGCAACAAAAGAAACCCTCACAAGGAATGCCTTCTCCTTCGCAGAGAGAATGCTCAGTGAAGGCACGACAACAGTTGAGGCTAAGAGTGGTTATGGCTTAGATACAGAGAATGAGCTCAAGATGCTTCATGCTATCGAAGAACTAAGGGGTAAACTACCTATGGGGATAGCATCGACTTTTCTAGGAGCTCATGCAGTACCCCCAGAGTATGAGGGAAAAACGGATGACTTTGTAGACCTTGTCATCAATGATATGATACCAGCTGTTGCGAAAGAAAACCTTGCTGAGTTCTGTGATGTTTTCTGTGAAAAGGGGGTCTTTGATGTGGAACAATCTCGAAGAATACTTCTAGCAGCAAAAGATGCTGGGATGCAGATCAAAGTTCATGCTGATGAAATTGTACAATTGGGTGGAGCAGAACTTGCAGCGGAATTAGGAGCTATATCAGCCGATCATCTCCTCATGGCAGCGGATGAGGGTCTCGAGGCTATGACAAAAGCAGGAACCATAGCTACTCTTCTTCCAGCAACCGCATTTAGCCTGAATACAGATTATGCTCGTGCACGAGATATGATTGAGATGGGATTACCAGTTGCATTGGCAACCGACTTCAATCCAAATTGTGCAAATGAATCATTGTTCTTTACTATTGCACTATCCTGCTACAAGATGAAGATGCATCCACGAGAAGTAATCTCTGCACTTACAATCAATGCAGCACATGCATTGAATCGTAGTGATACTATTGGATGTATAGAGAAAGGAAAACGAGCAGACATTGTTGTGCTGGAATGCCCAAATCCAGAGTACTTAGCATATAGATTTGGAGTAAATCTTGTACATACCGTCATAGCAAATGGTGAAGTTGTACACACAAAATTGGGGCCATGACTCACTTTGACTGAAATTCCAAGAGGAGTTTTGCTGCTTTAGGAGTGCTCTGTACCCATTCTACGAAGTCAGTCAACTTATCGACTGTTTCTGGCCGTACAAAGTGTTCTATCTCACAAGCATCATCATTGGCTACTTCAGACTCCAATCCAATCATCTCAAAGAACCATTTGATGGTTTGATGTGTTCTATCAAGACGTTCTGCAATCTTCCGACCTTTCTTTGTCAGTGAGACTTCCCTGTTGTATCGTTTATAGTTTACAAGTTCAAGATCAGGGTGCGATAGCTTTCGTAAAACATAGGTCACACTT
>JAEOST010000429.1 GCA_016840245.1 Candidatus Thorarchaeota archaeon | reverse complement strand
GTCCAGGAAGCTTTCCAGGCCAGCCACTAGTAGAGGATGCAACAGCTAAGCGTCCACTCTCATCTACAGCAACTGCTCCAACAGTATCACAGCCTTGAGCCATTGGATTGGTCTCTGTCTTCAGAGGTTCAACCTCTTTCCGATATCCCGTATGGATCATCTCGTCATAGATGCTCTTCGCACCATTTCCTGTGACTTGCATGATGGGAGTTCTTTCAAGAACGTATCTTGCTAAACTGATGGGGTGAAATATTCCATTGACTGCCATAACTGCACCACAGTCAAGACGGGAACCATCCATTATCGCAGCATCAAGTTCTACTACTCCATCTCTGTTCGGTGGTGAAGCTCCTCCTGCAGTGAAGAGGCCTGAGTCTTCCATGTACCAAGTGGCTGCCTCAACTGCATCAAGTGAAGATCCGCCTTTCTCCATGACACAGAGCCCTTTTCCTGCGGCAGATTTTACGACACGAAGAATAGCTCTATGCTGATCCTCGGGGAAAGTAGTCGCACCACCATGTACGATTATCACCGGTATGGTCACTTTTACGCGCACCTGATTCCTTTTGATGAAGTCGAAGACAAAAGCCTATCGCCTAGATAGAATTCGTGGTGTTCTTAACTAGTCTGAGAGTATAATCCTATGGGAGTTTCATGAGAGTACCAATCGCACAGAAGATTGTTATTACATATACAATGAATAACAATAGAAGACGGCGGATTCTCTTGAACAGGAGAGATACGAAACTCAATCTGTCTCATTCACAGATAAGTTCAATCAACTTGAATCAGATACGATATTGCAGAGGCCTAAAACTAATTGACCTTAGCGGAAATCAGTTATCAAGTCTGGATTTATCTCCAATCGCCAAGCTGCCTTCTCTCTTGGAACTTTGTTTAGCTCAGAACAATTTCAAAAGATTAGATATTACCCCATTATACTTCACCGATAACCTCAAGGATGTATATATTGGGAGCTTCGTCAAGACATTCGTAAATCCAATAGCCGCCAAGGTTCGCACGAAGTGCACTTTACTTTACCAGAAACATACTGCAGATAGCAAGACCTTCAGTGAACTCATCAGAAAACTCGGACTGAAACGAGTTTTCAATTCAATATTCAATCTCTTTAGAAATCTACGTCTACAACATTGGTACATTGCACAGAAGGGATTTCTTGAAGGACTCAATATGGAAGAGCTCCCAGGCTATGATGGACCTCCAATTCATCTACTTGATAACGTCACATCAAAGATGTCATTCAAGGAAGCTAAGACTGCAATCTACAATAGAACCATTCAGCTTCTTGAAAAGCAAATGGAGAGGACAGGTCCAACCTTCGGTTTAGATATTGATAGAATGTCAACAACTCCAGCATCCATATTAGTCAAGGCTATCATCGAATCCAGAAAGAGAGAAGTAGAAAATCTAGTGATAAACATCACAAAGAAGAATGCAGATGCCAGAGGAATCTGGTTTACCTATTATGGTCATGTAGTCCTTCGCGAGCTAGGTTTCTCACCATATCGAAGGAATAACACAACTCTGGAGGATGTTGTCGAAGCACTTGAGGGTGCAGGTCTGAAAATCACTCTGCGAGAATTCGAGAAATTACCAGAGTTCGAAACCCCTCATTCCAAGGGACTAGCCTACTTTCTCATTCATTCTGAATCGAGGGAATGGCGATGGCGTGTTAAATGACTCTCAGTAACCCATCCTGTGAAGTTCTTGTTCAAGAAACTCACGAGTCTGTGTAAGGTTGTGCCATCGCTCAGCAAAGGTCTCGGCTGAGATCTTCTGTTCCTTGTAGATTCCTTCAAGCTCCACCAATTCGAGATTGGTCTCTGCTAATCGATCTTTGTACATCTGTACCTTTGCAGCTGCTGTGACTTCTTCGGTGTCGCTCGGTCTCAAGGCAGAGATTATCTTTCCATCCATGATTCGATAGATACGATCAGTCTGTCTAGCAATTGCAGGATCATGAGTCACTACAATGACAGTCTTTCCCATCTCCTTGTTCACACGATGAAGGAACTCCACAATCCGTGCACCAGTGTCTGTGTCGAGATCTCCGGTTGGCTCATCTGCGATGAGAATTGGAGGATCATTAGCTAGTGCTGCTGCTATTGCTACTCTTTGTTTCTCTCCGCCGCTGAGTTCATCAGGTTTATGATCCATTCTTCTCTCTAGTCCGACTGTTGTAAGAAGCTCCGTGACTCTCTTCTTGCGGTCACCACCCGAGCCCTTTAGGGCTAGCATCGGGAGCTCAACATTCTCGTATGCAGTGAGTGTGGGGATTAGATTCAGAGTCTGGAAAATATGACCAACAACTTTCTGTCGGATATAGCCAAGTTGAGCATCACTAGCATTAGTCAGCTCAAAACCACCAACCCAAGATTTTCCAGCAGTAGCCCTTGTGAGACCTC
>JAEOST010000428.1 GCA_016840245.1 Candidatus Thorarchaeota archaeon | reverse complement strand
TGAGCCTCCACTAACAAAAAGAATCACCCTTGAAGATATTGGAGATCTCGAAGTTATGTCACGTATGCCTGAGGCAGCAATGTATGACATATCAGAAGCAGTCGCTAAACTGGCAACACATGATTCGTATCTCATATTTCTGGGTGGCGACCACTTTGTCACATACCCGATACTTCGTGGACTCAAGAGAGCGACCGATGCAACTATTGGGATTGTTTTCTTAGATTCACATGCAGATTTCTATGAGGATGTTGGAGGATACCAGCTCTCTCATGGAACAACATTGCGACGTCTTGTCACTGACAAAATTGTTGATATCAAGAACATCGTTGCACATGACCTGAGGACAACGCTTCCCGAACAACGAAAGGAGTTAGCATCAGGGGGACCAGTGAAGAATCACACAACTGAGTCATTTTCAGAAAAGGTCAAGGAAATAGCCTCGCGCGTTGATTGGTTGTACATGTCTGTTGACATGGATGTACTGAAGCCAGAGATTGCTCCTGGTGTAAGCCATCCCGAGTCTGGAGGATTAGACATGCCCGAACTTGTCACTCTAATCCGTCTAGCCTTTGAAACAGGTAAAGTACGATTCGCTGACATAGTTGAGTTAAACCCAATAAGAGATAGCAGCGAGCTTGCTAGCATTGCAGCAAGAGACATTGTGAAGGCTATACTCACTGGTTGGGCACGGCAGAAAGAATATAAGTAGTAGTAATTACACATAATTCGAATTAGAATGACCCTTCTAGCTGAGAGTGCAACAAATGAAGTCAGTAGTCGTGCAACTACTATACTTCGAGAGCTTGGATATGGTGCCCATGAGACTCAGGTCATCATTGCACTTAGTCAAGTCGACTCATCCACAGTTTCAGATCTCTCAGCAGTGACCAAGATACATCATGCCAACCTATACTCAGTACTAAGTTCACTTGAGGGAAAGGGTGTCGTCATTGGAAGCGAGAAGAGACCTAGAATCTTTCAACTTGCTCCATTAAAGCATCTGAAGGAATATCTCTCTACAAAGGTTGACCAATTGATGAAGGACCTCAAGCAACTTCAGCGTGAACGGAAGTCTAAAGGAGTAGTCCCAGCTCTGATTTACACAATTCGAGGTCATAGTGATGTGGAGGCAAAGGTGCTAGGAATGCTTCGAAAAGCAAAGGAGCGCATTTTGCTGGTCACACCAAGTCTTGATTATCTCGGTGATTCTGTTGTAGCTAGTCTTAGTGACGCTGCATCCCGTGGTGTAGCAATCAGACTGATACTTGGTGAGGACGATTCCAACTTAGGTTTCAAGGCTGCTGTTCGAATCAAAGTGGATGCACTTGCAACAAACTTGGTCATTGATGGAATAGAAGCTATGATATCCATGCCTGATCTTAGCGTTTGCGGATGGGCGGATAATGAACTCATTGCTCTACAACTAGAAGGTTTTCTCGAACAGACATGGAAATTATGTGAGAAGTGATGATTATGGCTGATTATGATGTTATTATAGCCGGAGCAGGAACGGGTGGCGCTACAACAGCTTATACACTGGCAAAGAAAGGGCACTCGGTTCTTGTAATTGATAGAAAGGAACGAGTTTGGATTGGTCACAAGACCTGTGGAGATGCTCTTGGAGACCATCATGTGAAAGAGCTTCGCGAGCTTGTTGGACTACCAGAGATGCCAAAGGATATTGTGGAACATCCAGTGACTGGAATTGATCTCATTGCACCTGATAAGAAGCATCGAATGAGAATGACCGGACCAACCACAACTGGAATGTCTTTCAATCGTCATAAGATGGGTCAATGGTTTGTTTCACTGGCTGAGAAAGAGGGTGCCGAAATTATGGCATCAACTAGAGTGAAGCGGTTGATTTTCGATGATGGCAAAGTATCTGGACTGAAGATATCACAAGAAGGTGGACCCGACAAGGACATTTCCGCAAGGATTGTCGTGGATGCTACTGGAGCTACAGGAATGCTCCGCCGTCAACTACCTGAGACGTCTCCTGTTGAACGTGTTATCAACAAGGATGACATGATGGTAGCATGGAGGGATATCTACGAAACCCCAGAGTATGATTTCGATACTCCT
>JAEOST010000427.1 GCA_016840245.1 Candidatus Thorarchaeota archaeon | reverse complement strand
GTCAGGAGCTTGTCAACATTGGTAGGCTTGGATTTGGTACTCCTACATGGAGTTCGATTCCTGAGGTGTTCTCACCAGGTCTTTCACACCCAGATGGTAACTTCCCACAGAATGACACCATCGCGAATCAGATCCTGGATGACGCCGGTTATCTAGATAACGACGCCGACGGAGTTCGTAACTTCCCAGGAACTGCACCAACACCCGAGCTTGAGTTTGACTGTATGAGTCTCTCATGGGACGATATCTCAGTCTCAACTGTTACAGGTATCAAGCTTCAGATGGAAGACATAGGCATCAAAATCAACAACGTTGTCACTGACGACGGTCCGATGTATGATGCTATCTACACTGGAGCATACGAAATGTACAGCATGGCCCACGGATACAGCCCAATTCCTGATGAGCCATGGTGGAGATGTCACTCCGACAACATCTACGAGTGGGGAGACAACGTCTATGGTTTAGACAACTCTTCTGCTGACATAATATTGGATGACTTTGTTGCTTCAACTCCAGCAGAGTTGGCAGCTAATGCTAGACTTGCCCAATTGGTAGTGCTAGATAACATTCCATATGTGCCACTCTACCTGTCAGACGACACTCACGCTCTAAGAGCTGAGTGGGTCAACTTCACAACTCCTGCAGGCGGTCCATTCACAGCCTTCAATCCAAGTACTATGGTCTTCATGTACGACAGTACAGCGACCGGTACCCCAACCCCAACTGGAACCACAACCCCACCACCAGCTGGTGGAACAGACATGGTTCTGATTCTTGGAATTGGAGCTGGAGCACTGCTTCTCGGTGTTGTAGTGACTTACTTTGCACTGCGAAGGAAGTAATAGTATAACAAAGGGACCATCTGGTCCCTTACTCCTTTTCTTTTTGTAATATTCTAAGGTTCTTACTTAGTCCGATATTCTTTAAGGGGGTTTTACTACGATATTTGAAGAAGTAGAACTTTGGAGAGAGAGAAATTGTCATCACGCAAGTCAATCGGTACTTGGAGATATATTGGACAGAGAGCAGCTCAGACGATACTCATCTGGTTTATCATCATCACCCTCAATTTCATAATCTTCAGGGTCATGCCTGGAGATCCCCGTCAAGCACTGCTTGGCGAAGGGCTATCACCAGATGTCAGAGCAGCCCTCGAGGAGAGATTCGGATTGAACAGACCTTTGCTCGACCAGTTTGGACTATACATCTACAACCTGTTTCAAGGTGATCTTGGCGTTTCATTCTCGCATTTCAACCAACCAGTATTCAATGTCATTTTTGACTTTCGATTTGCCAACACCTTCATTCTCATGGGAGTCTCGATGTTCGTTGCACTCATCATAGGCATAATATTCGGAGTTCTTGCTGCAGCACGTCGTGATACATTGGTAGACTCAGGTTCGACTGTTGTCTTTCTGGTTGCCTATGCGCTCCCCGTATTTTGGATTGGTGTACTCATACTCTACTACTTTGGATTCCTAGCCAATGTAATACCTCTTGCTGGTACTATCACTAGAGGAGTTGTGCATGACAACTTCTTCTCGTACATGTTCGATTACCTTCACCATATGATAGGACCATTCATAGTTCTAACTCTCTCTTTCATTGGCGGTTTCTACTTGATAATGAGAGACTCTGTATTGGATGTATTCACTCAGGACTATATCCTGGCTGCGAAGGCCAAGGGCCTCAGAGAAAGGACAATCCTGTATGGTCATGCTATGAGAAACGCTATGCTTCCAATGGTAAGTGTGATAGCAGTCAACATGCCGTATCTGATCAGTGGAGCAATGATGACGGAGTTCGTCTTTAGTTGGAGCGGGTTAGGGCTTCTCACGTACGACTCCGTTCTGACTGTGGACTATCCAGTCCTACAGGGGATCTTCCTCTTCCTGGCTAGTGTTGCAGTCGTCTCTAATTTCTTGGCGGATATAGTATACCTGTGGCTAGATCCGAGGATTAGATATTGAATGGAGTGAAGAATCATGGCGATTGAATCAGATACTTCGGCAAGCAATACAGAAAGCGTCGTAATGGAGAAACCAGGGAGGGCACTACATACAAGGATAGTTTCAATGGGAACTTTCATCCTGATTTCGATATCTCTGTTGGTATTGATGGACCTCTTTACAGGTTCGATGGCTGGGACTTTGGGAGCAACCTATGCAGGACTACCCGAAGTAGAAACCAACATTTTCGTGTTGGTGGTT
>JAEOST010000042.1 GCA_016840245.1 Candidatus Thorarchaeota archaeon | reverse complement strand
TCTTGATCTCGTTTTCTGAGAGATTGATGTATAGGGTCTGATTCGCATACCCCTTCTCAATCTTTGGAACTTCATAAGTGAACTTCTTGATGGCCAAACATATACACCGTCCGCTCTCGTACACCTTTTCTGTCAGTGATGACGAACCGAGCGCGTATCAACCTGCATTTTAGTCTTGCTTTGTGCTCAATTGAATTTCGAGAATAGTGTGTGATGTCATCAGTACACTTTTATGCCACAATTATTCTTGAGCTTTCGCCAACAATATATCTAACCGTTTCAGTACACACTTCATTTATTCATTTGACAATTGTATTAACGTGTTTATGAACGTTTTGGGACATTTTTTGTCAGTTTAAAAACATAACTATGTCCATTGTCGATAAAATAAGAGTATATTTTGACTTATTAGATTAACAACAAAACAAATTTTAGGTATCGATGTCGTACATTATCTGTTCCGTGGTTAAGTCCAATATCGGTATCATCGATTCAAATTCGATGCCACTCAAGGGTGGCACTACATTGGAAGCATTGGCTGAACTGGAGGTTCGTTGTAACCATGACGAGAAGAATCCAGTCACCAGACATAGGTTCAAGCAATGAGTCTGTGTACTCTTTTTCTCAATCAATTTTAGTAAGGAGGATGTGTAATTTTGGAACATAGTAAAATTCAAGACCCACACGAGAGTGGGCCCTATAGAGGCGATATCCCTATCCAAGACTCTGATATCGATTCATCATTCAAATATGACGTGGCTCAGCAGATTGGCGGAGAGGGTCTTCTCAGGTGCCTGAAATGTGGTGCCTGTAGTGGAGGCTGTCCTGTAGGATCTGTTATTGATTATCGACCCAGAAAGGTTCTGGGAAATGTCCTGCTAGGACTCAGAGAACATGTACTGTCATCAGAGGACATCTGGCTCTGTGCTGGGTGTTTTACCTGTGAGGAGCGGTGCGTGCAAGAAGTAAACTTCACAGATATTGTCACAATCTTACGAAACATGGCTGTGAAGCAAGGACGAGCCCCCCAGGGTTACGTCAATCTAGCACAAATGGTAGTGGAACATGGTCGGGTCAGTGCAAGGACGAAAGTTGTCGATAGGATGCGTGAAAAACTTGGTCTTCCACCACTGCAAGATCCCGCTATTGATGATATCAAGTCAATATTCGAGAGTACGGGTTTCAAAGAAATATTGGATGGAATTAGAAAGGAGGATGAATCAAAGTGAAGATGGCAGTTGCTTGGGGTTGCCTAGTACCAGCTAGACGGTCACTTCTAGGATATGAGGCTGCAACACGCAAGATTCTTGCTGATCTCGATGTTGAAACGGTTGATATACCGAACGAGACCTGTTGTGCTCCATTCTGGATGCAGTCACTAGACATGACTACTAGCACCGCAATGGCGGCAAGAAATCTGGCAAAGGCTGAACAGATGGGGTTAAATCTAGTAACACCCTGTAGTGGATGTTTCCATGCATATCGCAGGGTCAATCATACGCTAGAGAAATATCCTGAGATGCGTGACAAGGTCAATGCGATTCTTTCAAAGATTGGACTGCGATACAAAGGAACAGTAGAACCTCGCCATCTTGTCGACTTTCTCTACACAGATATTGGATTAGACAGGATCAAGGAGAAAGTGACACACGAACTGGATGGCCTATCCATAGGTCTTCGTTATGGTTGCCACATGCTTAAGCCGCATGAGTTGCTAAATATTGAATACTCAGAACGACCTACTTTTGCTGATGAACTTCTTGAGGCATTAGGTCTAACGAGTACAAATTACACTGGAAAGCATCGGTGCTGTGGAGGGCTCCTTAGAGGAAATGAAGACCCTGTGGCTGACAAGATACTGAATGAACGACTTCAAGATGCTAGCAAGGCAGATATTGATGGTCTTGTCACAGTATGTTCACTATGTCACATTCAGCACGATATGGGTCAGCGAATTATCCAACGGAAATATGACACTGAGAAATTTGACATTCCGATTATTCACTATCCGCAGATTATTGCTCTGGCCTTTGGATACTCTCCAGAAGAAATTGGACTTGAGCTACACACAGTAAAGACTGACGGATTTGCTTCTAAGGTCATGTCATTAGCAGGAGGTGCAAAATAATGAGTGAAGGTGATTCAAGGATTGGAGTTTTTGTGTGCCATTGTGGATTGAACATAGCTGGGACTGTTGACTGTCCAGCTGTGGCGGAATACGCAGCCACACTTCCAGGTGTTGCACACTCATCGGATTTATTATTTGCCTGCTCAGATGACGGTCAGGTCAGTATTCAGAAGGCAATAAAAGAACATAACCTATCAGGAGTTGTTGTAGCAAGCTGTACTCCCAGGACACACGAACCGGTGTTTCGCAAGTGCGTTGAAGAAGCAGGTCTAAATCGATACTTGTACGACCAAGTGAACCTGAGAGAACATGTTTCTTGGTGTCACATGGATGAGAAGAAGAAGTCCACTCAGAAGGCCAAGGAGCTTGTTGCCATGTCAGTAGAGCGTGTTAAGAGACTGGTTCCGTTAGACCGACAGAAGGTGGACGTTCTCAAGAAAGTCGCGGTTATAGGTGGAGGAGTAGCAGGAATCTCTGCTGCACTTGACCTTGGTAATGCTGGCTTTGAGACTGTTCTCATAGAGAAGAGACCCACTATCGGTGGTCAAATGTCGCTTCTCGATAAAGTATTTCCGCAGAACGATTGTGCCATATGCATCCTCGGGCCAATCATGTCTGAGGTGGGCCGCCATGAAAAGATTGAGCTTCTGTCCTATAGTGAAGTCGAGAGTGTTGAGGGGTATGTAGGAAATTTCACGATACGTATCCGTGAGAAGACCAGATACATCGATGTTGACAAGTGCACTGGTTGTGGTGTCTGCGAAGCAAAGTGTCCCACTAAAGTCACCAACGAATATGAGTTTGGTATTGCTAAGAGGAAGGCTGTCTATAGACCATTCCCACAAGCAGTACCTTCAGCATATACAATTGACCCTGATGCCTGCAAGATGATCACGAAAGGTAAGTGTGGAATCTGTGCTAAGGAGTGTCCAACTGGGGCTATTGATTATGAGATGGAGGACAAGATCACTGAGATAAAGGTCGGCACCATAATCGTGTCAACCGGATTCAAGATACATGATCCTCTGGAGACGCGTGAGTTCGGATTCGGGACCTTTGAGAATGTTATGACGAACGCTCAGTTCGAGAGACTCACAAATGCTGCTGGACCAACACATGGTAAGATTCAGAGACCCTCTGATTCTAAGACACCAAAGGCAGTGGCATTCATCCAGTGTGTAGGTTCAAGAGACCGTAGAGTAGAACAGGACTATTGTTGCTACATTGGTTGTGAGAACTCACTCAAACAGGCAGTTCAAATCAAGGAGAAGTATCCTGAGACCGAAGTGGCAATTTATGCAATGGATATCAGGACGCATGGACTTGGGTATGAGGGACTTTACCATCGTGCTCGAGACATGGGTGTCGTCATCATCAAGGGCCGCCCCTCTGAGATAGAAGAAGACTTGGAGACTAAGTCGTTGAAAGTCCTTGGTGAGGACCTCTACACTGGAGAACGCCTCGAGTTATCATACGATATGGTAGTCCTTGCTTCGGCACTTCTACCTAATGATGATACTAAGGACTTAGCTCGTATGCTCAAGGTCTCTACTGGAGAATATGGCTATCTTCTTGAGGCCCATCCAAAGCTTAGACCGGTTGACGCATTTCAGGACGGCGTCTTCCTAGCTGGAGCTTGTCTTGGACCAATGGATATCCCGAAGGCTGTTGCCTACGGTAAGGCGGCAGCAGCTGGTGCACAGGCATTGATGGCTCCTGGAGAGTTCTTCGTTGAACCCATCTATGCGCAGATTGACACAGATCTATGTACTGACTGTGACCTCTGCACTGAGATTTGTCCCTATGGGGCAATCCAGGGTGAGAAGGATGAACGGCGAGTCATGTTCGAGATGTGTCAGGGCTGCGGCACCTGTGCCGGTGCATGTCCTCAGAACGCTATAGACATGCTGCATTACACGAGTGAACAGATACTGCCACAGGTCAAAGTGGCAGCAGGTCAGAAAGGAGGTGCTAAAGCATGAGTAAGAAGAAATTCGAACCAAACATCGTGGCTTTCACCTGCAACTGGTGTAGCTACGGAGGTGCCGACTTAGCTGGCATCTCCAGAATTCAGTATCCTCCGAATGCCAAGGTCATTCGCCTCATGTGTTCGGGTAGGGTAGATCCTATGATGGTGCTTGAGGCCTACAAGAATGGGGCTGATGGTGTTCTGATTTCAGGATGTCACTTAGGGGACTGTCATTATGCCACTGGGAACTATCGTACTGAACTTCGCTATCAGGCACTGAAGTCAGCCATGAATGTCATGGGTCTTGATGAGAAACGGCTGCGGCTTCTCTGGGCCAGTGCTTCTGAGGGTCAGCAGTGGGCCGAGTGTATTAC
>JAEOST010000426.1 GCA_016840245.1 Candidatus Thorarchaeota archaeon | reverse complement strand
GTCTGTATTCCATTTGGAACAGACAAATTGTAGGACTCTGTATGACCTGCTATGTAGATGTTGCCATCATCGTCAGTCGTTACTGCTTCAGCATACTCCTCTCCACTCCCTCCATAGTAGGTACAGAAGACGACATCATACGTAGTGTTCAACTTGAGTACAAATCCGTCTCGGCCTCCTCCATACGTTTCTTGGTGGGCATTGGTGACAGGTAGATTGCTAGACAGAGTACTACCGACTATGATGATGTTTCCAGCATTATCATAGTGAACATTTGCTGCTAACTCCTCAGATGTACCACCAAAATATGTAGACATCTCTATCTCGATGGTTGAAGTTGAGATCTGGAATTGATTCTTCTCGGTTGTTACTCCAATAGCGGGACCGATAACTAATGGCATAACAAATAGAACTAGTACAACTATGATTGGTAACCTCTGCATTTTTGGTCTCACCTCTTACTAACAGGTAAAGAACCCTTCACCTTCCATATACACAATGTCTGGTCTTCTATAAAAAGCAGGATTGGCGCAGTGGCACTACAATCTGCCATCCAGTCTGTTCTATTCTCTGTACGCATCGTTCTATTCCATGGTATTATGTCAGGATGTAGTACCATCGTACTTGTACATTCTACAAGGTTGTAGATTCATATGGATTATGTTACACATGATACGAAACAAATCGAGTCTGAAGATGTTTCTACTTCAACAACGATTCGGTCAAGAATAACGACCCTATTTGCTGCGATTCTGCCATTTGTCCAGTCCATTCCTCCAATCACAGCTTGGGGTGCTCTCATGACAATTCCCTTTGCTGGTTACATAGCTCTACTCTTCACATCGGGTCCCTCACTGTTCCTAGAGGCGATCTTCCAGATGTTCTTTGGAGGATTTCTCTGGGAACAAATAATCACAGTAGTCGGTCTTGGTATGCTAGTGTATTCTTTCGTTCACATGCGATTGAATAAGAGTGAGGGACTCATAACAAGCGGACCGTACCGCTTTGTTCGCCATCCCCAGTACTTTGGTGTGGTTCTGTTCACTTTAACTCTCACGACACGAAGTTACTGGCTTGCCACAAATACATGGGGGATAAGCTGGATCGATCCAAAGCTTACTATTGCAATCTGGTTTGGTACTCTCTTTGCATATGTTGTACTTGCTCTCGTTGAGGAACTCCATCTCACTAAGACATTTGATGCGGATTATGTGGAATACTCTCAGAAGACTGGGTTCTTGTTTCCATTTGCACGGTTCAGAAAGCGAAGTATAGAGGTCATCCTCTCAGTGCTAATACCAGGACTCATACTAGCAGGTATAATCATCTTAGCTCCACCATATCCTCCTATGTTCTAACACAATCAATGGGATACTTCACTGCCTGTGTGAACCGATAACTTGATGCTGCTGGCGAGGAAAATGAAATGACAGTTCATTCGCTCTTCTTCTCCGCAACTGCCTCTACGATGGACTACGCCGACTCTCATGTTTCTTCTTTAGCTCAACATAGGGTTGTCTGTTAAAGGGACATACTTTGATACAGATTGAACACCCAAAATTATCAGTAAAATACGTAAAACACTTGTCTAGTGTCACAAACGTCACTCTTCCAGAATCATGTGTAATAGCTTCATCTTGGATTGCTGCCGGGGGGCACTTTCTGATGCACAGACCACAACTGGAACAATAGCCACTAATCCATGAGTGCTCATTGTTCTCTGCAAATGGGAGATTTTCGATACTGGTATACACCGCAGCGATTCTGACCCGGGGTCCAAACTCGGGAGTTATCAAGAGCCCATTGCGCCCAACCCATCCAAGTCCAGCTCTTACAGCAAGAGGAGTATAGAGAGACATACCTCCTAGAGGATGTCCAGATTGGGCTGAATATCCATTTTCTCTCAAAAACTCCGTGATCTTGTTGGCTGCTATTCCCAATGTATTGTAGGTCCTCATTATCATGACCATAGCAGGTCTACTAGGTGCGGTTTCTATCTTGTCCCAGTCCATCTCCATTGCCAAGACGATTGCATTGTCATGTAGAATCCCCTTCTTCTTGAAAATCTCCTTTCTCTCCAGCTTTGCAAATCCAACGATATCAACTCCTACTGAATGAGCAAAATCCTTCAATTCATCAAGAAATTCTGAACCTGTTACTTTCAAGGGGTCTGGTGGGTTATCAGGTATGGAGGTTACAGCTTTCTTCAAGTTGCCTAACAAGGAAGGTAGAACTCTAAATGGTGGTAATGAGCGATACTTCATATCTGGAGAATCTTTTACAAGCTGAATCATGTTTAGAGGGATGTCGAATCGCGGTGGAGAACTCTCGTCTGGAAGGATTGCATCGGGCATCTGGGAAGTTGTATTTTCTAGTTCAATGATTTTTCTGATCCGCGGGATAGCTAGTCTATCCATGAATGGAATGAGAATGCGTCTCCTAAGTCCCAAGGTATTACCCTCTCTTTTCTACTACTGCTTTTAGTTTCTCGTAGGTATCTCCTGCCTTGGAAAATGGACATTCTTTGACACATATTGAACATCCAAGGGTTTCTGCAAAGTATGGGAAGCATTTGTCTCTGTCAATACAAGTTCGCATAGTATCGATTCCTGGAACATGGTCAAAACTTACAACACTCTTCGGATAGATAGCTTCTCCTGGACACGCCTTTCGACATCGTTCACACAATGTGCAGTATTCCTCTATCCAGTCGTGGTCTCGATTGTCTGTGAATTCGAAATATTGGTGTTCAACAAAGACGGGAGCTATCCTCTGACGAGGTCCGTACTCTTTTGTGATCAGCAACCCATTCCTACCAATCCAACCCATTCCAGCTTTACCTGCAAGAGATGGTGTGTTAACTAATCCTCCAAGGGGATGGTTACTCTGACATCGTACTCCTTGTTTTCTGAGCCACTTTGCTATATCATTAACAACTAACCCAAGACTTCCATAAACCCTCATGACTTCCTTTCCTGCCTCAAATTCAGGTGCTTTGTCTATCTTGTCTTTCTTCATCTCCTGACAAACTACTACTGCATATCGAAATAGAGTGGATTTACCCTTGAATATCATCTCTCGAGGCATTTCGGTAAAACCAATAAACACGTCGTTCCACTTCTTTTTGACAAATTTCTGCAACTCATCCCAGAGACCTGATTTGGGTTCAAAAGGAGTAGGAGTCAAATCTTCAAGATAGGGATCGATGCCTGCCCAACTTTCTTTCATTCCCTTCTGCAAATTCCGGACTATCTTTAACATCCCCGGCATCATCCTCTTTGATATTTTCCTAAATTTCATCAGTTGTCCAGTACTAGCAGTTTCAGCTGTAAATCCATCTGGAGGTTTCATGTGTGGATACACATTCATGAAGTATTCAAATCCCTCTTGTAGTGCATCATCACGTGCTACAAAAACAAGATCTCCAAACTCTTCTTGTCGTTCTAGGTACTCGAATTCCTTTGCAGAGAACATGGGGTTTCCTCTTCTCGCATCCCTTGCTGGTTTCTCTGTGCTTGTCATTTCATTCTACTCCTAATACAGGCTAACTACGGTCTATTGTCCTCAGAATGGCCTCAAGGTTATCTGCACTTGAGGTGAGAACCTTGTCCAATCTGTTCAATAGTTCTGTGTTCCATTTTTCTTCAGGGAGTTCACTGAGAGTCATCATGAATCTGGATATACGCATGAAGTGAGAGCGGAAGATCGGATTCTTCTGAAACAGGCTCATGAACGGAAATTCTACAGCATCCAGACGCTTTCTAACATCTTCCATAACCTGCTCATTCTCATCGAAGAATGATTTTCCCTTCTTTGTGAGGATATATCTCTGAACGCCGTCCTCTATGGGAATCTTATCAATAAAGCCGCTCTCATGAAGCTTCTTTAGAACTGGATAGACTGAACCAGAACCAGGTCTATATTCGCCATCGGTGTCTTCTTCGATTCTATCAGTCATCTCTGAACCGGACATTGGTTCCTCTCTCAATAGTGTCAGAAACTGGAACCTGAGATATCCCCTCGGTACTCTGGCTGTCTGTTTGACCCATTTCTTCATTAGCTTCTGTGACATTCTCTCACATCATATATGTCGTTTAATACGTTGTTAACAATGTCGTTAACGACATAAAAATCTATCCTGATTTCGTAGTTGGAAAGGATTATTTTTGTACATTCTCGATTATTGCACAATAATCGAGATACTCATTGTATGCATCAGATCCAGAAGACGCTAATAGAGAAAAGGAAATCACACATTAAAAAGTAAAAAAAACTTAAGTAATCGTTTTAGTTTCTCCTTTGACATTCGGAGTCTCTTCGCTGGTTGAGGTTGGTAGGATGAATATAAATCGCAAGTTCGTTATAGTGCTCTTTCTTTCGCTTCTC
>JAEOST010000425.1 GCA_016840245.1 Candidatus Thorarchaeota archaeon | reverse complement strand
GCTTTAACAATCCTAGAATCTCATCAGGCAATAAGACAGAAGAAAGATTCAGTTGATTGAATGAAACATCAATGGCAAGCAGATAAGCAAGACGCCGTTCCTTAGTAGGATTCTGATTTCTTTTACGCTGTCGAATGTACCGACGAATACCCTGGATAACCTTAGAAACCAAGAACAGATTTTTACTTCTAATTTGACGCCAAAGAAATGATGGCCTCAGGTAAAACTTGAGATATGCCTTGTAAAGGAATTCCTTCAATTCTTCAATACTCACATCCGGGATATCCATTGCAGTTCCAAGAACTGAGAAATCATGCCATGAGTTTGGCTGGAGCCAGTTATTCATCTTCGCGGTCTCGAATAATGGAGTCCCGGGATATGGAGTGCAAATTGTAAATTGAGCGAACTCCGGATCGAGCTTCTTAGCTAGTTGAATAGTTGCATCCATTTCAGAAGGAGTTTCTCCAGGGTATCCTAGAATAAATGACAGAATCGAGCCTAGACCAGAGGCCTTGATAGCACGCATTGATCGATAGACATGATCCAGTGTGATACCTTTCTTCATCAACTTCAAGATTCTGGGACTCCCTGATTCGACACCCATGTAAACCGTATGACATCCTGCAGCCTTCAACCACATTGCCATTTCTGGGTTTGATCCGAGGATGTCTGCTCTAGTTGAACAAGTCCAACTGAGTTTGATGTTCTTCGAGAGAAGGAGATTACAAATGGTCACAACTCTCTTAGGATCGTAAGAAAACAAGTCATCAAGAAATTCAATTTCATAGATCCCATAGGTTCGCATGAGATACTCTATCTCTTCAATTATTGATTCAGCTGACCGACCTCTCCACCTTTTCCCTGATACACGAGATGAAGAACAGAATGTGCAACCATATGGACATCCACGACTTGTTATCATTGTGGCAAGCCTGACAGCTTTGTTGAAATAGTGACGAAGATTCAATAAATCATAAGCAGGATATGGCAATTGGTCTAGGTCACATATCGGTCGTCGCTGTGGATTCCGAACAATAGAATGACCGAGTCTAAATGAAATCCCTTCAACATTCTTGATGTCACCACCAACCCATGCATTAAGGAGTTCATACATTGTCACCTCACCCTCACCCCTAACTACAACGTCAATATGCGGACAATCATTAAGAATCGAAATTGCTTCGAAAGTTGCATGTGCCCCTCCAACAACCACAAGGATGTCTTGATTATATTGCTTCACAAGTTTCGCAATGTTATAGACATCATAAATTGCGGGAGTTGCTTGTGCGCTGATCCCAACAACCTCAGGATCTAATTTTTCCAAGATGTGAACGAAGTTGGACAACGATGTCCGATGTAGCATTCCATCGTGGATGGTCACATCATGTCCCCCATATTCACGAAGATAACTAGCAATGTAAGCAAGACCAAGTGGTGGAGATACAAGATCTAATGAATTTCGAATCTCATTCTCCGAATAAGGTACGGTAAGGAGTACTCTCATCTTCTTTACACTCGTAATATATCATGTGAATATTAACAGCGAATTTGGGGGAGTTGGGGAATCCTAGGTTCACGGTATGGAGCTACTGGTATTTTGTCTGAGTTGAATCCAGGATTCCCCTTGTGAAGACTTCGAGGAAGTCATCGAATGCTTGATCACGTTCGACTAGGAGGTCCTTGTCGAGAAGGTGCCTAGCTAGATGGTTGTAGGAGATGAAGCTCATGAAGATCAGGGCCGCGCTCTTTGGGTCAATATTACGCAGATTGCCTTTCTTGACCTGTTCCTTGAAGTAGTCACACAGGTACGCCAGAACTCTGTGCGGAATAGAGGAGAGGGATTTTGCCACAGAGGGATCACGAAGTCCTTCAGTATATTGAAGAACCAACAGGTCGTTCTTATCCCTTGTGAAACAAAACAGGTTCTGGCCGAGGCTTCGTAGGAATGCTTTGACGTCGAGGTTATGCTCAATCTGTAGGATTGAATCAAGGAACTCGAGCGCGTTGACTTCAGCCTTAGCAATAGCTATGTGAACAAGATTCTCTTTAGATTGGTATCTTCTAAATAGAGTGACTTCGTTCACCCCAGCTTCCTCCGCAATCCTCTTCGTTGTCATAGCTTGATAGCCATGCTTGCCGAGTAGGTTTGTGGTTGCTTCAAGGACTCGGTCCTCGATCGACTTCGCCATATGCAAGTAAGTACTTGCATGCATAATAAGGGTTTCCGACTAAGCAAGCTTGCTATTTGGAAATGTGTTCTGTCTGAATGTAGAAGCCTATCGAGAAGATTTTGCATTCATCCTTCGTCGCCAAAATACTATGATAACCATTGCAATTGTAGCAAAAACAAACAACACAAAGGTGACGTAGTCTAACCATTTTGGTGAATAACCTAATCCAGAAATAGTGGTTGGCACATCAAGTCGAGTAATCGTGACTCGAATAGACATTCGATATTCACTATTCCAAGTTGTTGAGTTTCTCACAAAGATATCCAGTGTCCCATCAACCTTGAAGAATGACCACTGCTCTTCTCCATAGAAGTTACTTGCGTTGTAGAATCGACTATAACCCCAAACGCTGCTATCCTCATTGAGAGAGTAGTTTACAGAGGTCTCGATTATATCAAGATCATTCACATATCGCGAGAGAAGACTCCAGTTTCCGATGGGTATAGCAATCCGAGAATTACTAATCGCGTGAAGTTGAACAATGTAGATATCAGTATCCACCAAAGTTCCGTTTGACCAATGAGTCGACGCTACTGCATTGGGAATAACAACATCAATAGATGGAGGTTTGATAACCAATCCAACGGTGTCGTTTGGAATAATAGGAAGTTCAGTAAGTTTTAGAGTGAAGTTCTCGTTCATTCCAAATACATCGGTGCCACTTATGGAAGTT
>JAEOST010000424.1 GCA_016840245.1 Candidatus Thorarchaeota archaeon | reverse complement strand
TCTTCTTCCCATTTGCTGAGAGTGACATGAGCTGGATTTGGTTCACACTTGAGAATCAAATCCTGTCTCCAACTATACCATTCCCAAACCAATTGAGGATTACGCGCGAAAGCGGAAGGAGTAGCTAGCTCCATGGCATCATAGTTCTTCCAGAAACCATCCTTCCCTCTAAACGTGGGAACATTCGATTCCTTGGAAATACCAGCACCTGTCAATGCAATCAAATAAGTTGAGTTAGAAATTATCTCGGCTGCAGATATAAGTTCGATCTCATTCAATGCCACATTGCTCCACTTAGTGCCATTGTCGCTATGCTTATTAGTAGTACGTGACTTAACCATTGTGACTTCACTATTGTTTGTTAAGCAACATGTCGAGAAGGTTCAGTAATGGCAAGTAAGACTAAACAGAAAAAACGAAGAACTTGGCTTATGCCTCAAGAGGTAGAGGTGTGGTATGTTCTACCTAGCATTCGTCGAGAGCTTACTCGTATGCTTATTGCAAAAGAAATTCCACAGAAGACAATAGCACAAATGCTTGGCGTGACTGAACCAGCTGTTACACAATATAAACTTGAGAAATCAACAGGACGTTCACGAGGAGACCAAGTCCGGATTCCCAAGAAATACCTACCTGAGATTGAGAAATCTGTTGAAATCATCATTAAAGCTTGGGAGAAGAAAGCTCCTGATGACAATGTCTACGAAGAAATGACCCGTGAAGTGAATCGTCTCATAAAGGTTCTACGAGATGGAGGAGTCCTGTGTGAAGTGCATCGTGACTATTGTGATGGTGTTCATGATGATTGTGCTGCATGCAAAGATGGAAGACGGTAGTCTCCCAATAGTATAGGTTATCAGGGGATTTCCAATTTCTCATGTGAGGATTGTTGGAATGGCATATTTTGACAACGCGAATTCTACCAGAGTTGATGAGAGAGTCATAGAAACTATGCTCCCATATTTTAGAAACCATTACGGTACTGCTGGACTGGAGCTCAGCCATTCACAAGATGTATCAGCTCTAACAGGTCTAGAGAATGCGAGGAATATCATTGCTGGTAGCCTCAACTGTGATCCAAGAGAGATCATCTTTACTTCTGGTGCGACTGAGTCAAACAATATTGCCATTCGAGGAACAGCTCGAGCAAATAGAGGAGAGGGTAGACACGTCATCACTACTCCCATTGAAACTCAATCAGTCTTGAGATCCTGTGAGAGACTCGAAGATGCAGGATATGAGATAACTCACCTAGAAGTGAATGAGTTTGGCCAGATTGACATCAGCCAACTAAAAGATGCAATTCGGAAAGACACAACTCTCGTTTCAATCCAACACGCAAATGGAGAGATAGGCACAATACAACAAATTGGGAAGATTGCTGAGATCACATCAGAACGGGGTGTAGTATTTCATACAGATGCGACCCATTCATACCTAAAGATTCCAATCGATACACAGACAATAGCTGCAAATCTCATCTCATTTGATGCACATCACATTCATGGACCTAAGGGTGTTGGAGTCCTTTATATCAGACGAAAGACCAGACTTCATAGACTACATGAGGGTGGGGATGAAGAGAGAAGACTGAGACCGGGAGTTGAGAACATCCCTGCTGCTGTTGGATTTGGAAAGGCTGTAGAGATTTGGGGCGAGAAAGAGAGTGAGCAACTAGAATCATTGAGAACCTATCTTGAAAAGAAGATCAGTGAATCTCTGGAGGATTACTCGATAACTGGTCATCCAACAGAGAGAGTCCCTCATATCTTCAGTATGCTTGTTAATCTTATAGAAGGTGAATCAATGCTAGTTCAACTAGACATGGATGGATTTTCAGTCTCGACTGGTTCTGCATGCTCCTCAAAAACTCTACAGGGCAGTCATATACTGAAAGCTCTCGGTTTACCTCCTGAGAGGTCTCATGGTTCTATTCGAGTCTCATTCTCAAGATACAATACGAAAGATGAGATAGATGCTTTCGTCGATGCACTGATTCCAGCTGTTGAACGACTCAGACAATTCAGTCCATTGCG
>JAEOST010000423.1 GCA_016840245.1 Candidatus Thorarchaeota archaeon | reverse complement strand
GGGTAACTAAATTGCGCACAGAGTATGAATGGGCGATATATTCTACTTGTTCTAGCTCATCTATTTCGGAAACGTGGAAATCTAGTTGGAATAGAGGAAGCAGTCGAGTATCTCTCTTTTAGATGCAGATATGGTAGTCCATCCAACATCAGACGGATGTTAACACTCGCCCTGGATAATGAAATGATTTCAAGACATGGAAACTCAGTACAAGCCGAGTTCATGTATGATAAACAGGTTCTCTCTTCGAACCAGACAAATTCGCTTGAGAACAAGGTTCTTGTTGATAGAAACATCAAACCAATGATTTAAGCGGCTTCAGAACTCTGGATAGCTCCTAACGAAGCAAGAAGAGCACTCAACTGAATGAAGGAGTTTCTTGATTCGGTCAATCTGAAGTCAATCTCTGATACACGATCTAGTATTTGATCCATAGTAGGAGATTCGATTGGCCGCTTTAGCAAATCCCTCTGGATTTCTTGAATAATCTCTCTTGCATTGTATCCATCAAGTGCTAGTAATTTCTTCATTTTATCTCGTGACTGTGCAAACGAACCTGCTAATGCTAAAGAAACTGCATCACGAACTTTAGTGGTAAAAGTAGATTCAGAGCATTCGTACACATCATCCTCAGTGATTGTCTTTGTTCCAGCCGCTGTAATCTGCAACAGGTTGATTGCATTTCGAGCGTCTCCTCCAGCTTCACGAGTGATTGCATGAAGAGCAGTATCCTCGATTGAAACTCCCTCTTTAGCTACTACATCCTTGATTAAAAGCTCTAAAGAAGTGGGAGATAAAGCAGGGAACCGAATAACTAAACTTCTGGAAATAACAGCAGGACTCCATCCAGAAAGGGTTGGAGAAATCAATATGAACCTGCAAGCTTCGTTGTAAATCTCCATCGTTCGACGTAACGCTTGTTGCATGTTATTATCCAGTGCATCAGATTCATCTAAAACAAGTATCTTGACTCGGTCTTCAGTAACTGTTATTGTGGAAGCAAATAACCTGATGGCTGCTTGTAACAATTGACTTCGATTGGGATCTCTGGAATGTCCTTTTAGTTTGAGCTCAGTCCTAGCTTCACGGAAAACGACAGACATGTACTCATCAAGATCGTCACGCTCAGCTCTATCGAGTTTTGCTAGAGCTTGAACAGAACGTTTTGCTTGTGCAATTGTAACCCTCCGGAGATCTCTGATATTTAGGAGTTTGAAATTTGAGGAATATGCATTTCCAAGATACTCACGCGAAAATATCTCCGCTGCTATTGATTTACCAGTTCCGGGTGGGCCATAGAGAATCATGTTCGGACATGTATTTGAAGCAACAAATCCACTGAGTTGAGAAACAGCTGATTCCTGACCTATAAGTTCAGACCAGTTAGTTGGTCTGTACTTTACACACCATAAGGGTGGTTCCACTTGATACACCGAGGTGTCTGTTTTGTCTGAACAAATAAGCTTGTCCCTAACCCCTTAGAAGTAAAAATTAGCAGCGACCGTAACCTAAATAACCTCAAAGTGTTCGGGCGACTATTCGCAAATTGCCGTTTCTGGAGTTTGAAAGTGACCATGGCAAAAGAAATCCTAGAAAAAGAACTAGATCACATATTCAGAGAAGACCTAATGGTCGCGTGTCAATACTGGGATATAGACGTGAGTGGAAGTACGTCAGGAACTCAGTTGTCAAAGCTCCTTGCTGTGAAGATGAAGAAGAAGGCAAATAGAGAACGTATTTTTGCTACATTCACACCAGGAGAGAGAGACCTTCTGGGTATGTTAGCACTAAGTGGAGGGGCTATGTCATATGACCGTCTCAAACCTTACAGAAAGATCTATAGCTACGGTCAATTGAATCAAACTGAACGAGACCTAAGGAAGAAGGGTCTCATAATTAGACGTATGATGTCAAGGCTTACTGAGTTTGGGAGAGAAGTAGCTGAGTTCAAGATTCTTGATTTCTTCATTCCCCATCTAAAAGATTACTTCACTGCAAAGCCTGAACCAGATCCTACAAAACCGGAAAAAATCAAGAGCTATGTTGATGAGAGAGATTCGCTTCTCATTGATATGCTACTCCTATCAGCTTATCTTGCAAAGAATGAGGTTCGAATGACTAGTAGTTGGGAGTTTCCAAAACGAGAGATTGACCACATCAAGGAAGCGATGTCAAGTCCCACCGAAGAACGTTTTGAACTTGTTCAGAAGGTCGCTAGGAAAGCCGGGGTCTATAGTATTATTGAACAAGATAATGTCCGACCTTCAAATATTGACAGAATGTTCGCTGGAAAACAGGAAGATGTTTCCAAACGAGTTCTACTTTCCGCACTTGGCAGAACACGAGCAATCTGGGCAACTCCAGATCAACCAACAGAGTACACCATGAACCTAGCGATATGTCGACTTAGAGAGAGTTCTCAAGAGGAATGGATTCGTGTTGAAGAGATGCGGGATTGGATACGAAGTGAGTTATTCATTGAGAGTCAGCCTTTGAAATGGATTCAGGTCGATGTAGAAAGAGTAAGAATGGCTCTAGAAACGCCAATTACCCTAGGACTAGTTGAAGCGGCCTACAAAGGAAAGAAGCTAATGGCAGTCCGACTCACCGAAGTTGGTGAAGCAGTCATCTCAAAAGGAAAACGACCCGACTCTGGAAATCAAGAAACATTTTTTGTCCTTCCAAATTTTGAATTAACGGTATTCACAAGTGAAATGGACTATTCCAAGCTCTACAAGTTGATGTTATTCTCAGAACCCATTAAAACTGATGTTGTCAGTACTTTTCGAATTACAGATTCTTCAATATTTCAGGCAATTGAGATAGGTTTTCGTGAGAACGAAATCTTAGAGTTTATGGAAACTGAGAGTAGTAAACCAATTCCAAAGAACGTTACAAGGTCCATCAAAGACTGGACTTCACAAACTACTTTTGCTACAATGTCAGAAGTTGTTCTATTTGAAACCGAGTCAGAAGAAGATATGGAGAGTTTACTACTAATTCCTGATTTTAGCAACTATGTGATTAGAAGAGTAGGACCTGCAGCAGTGATTGTTTCAAGTGATAGTGAAACCATGGGTGAGGATTTACGCCGACACAAAATCAATATCAAGAAGAAGGAAAAACAGATGCCCATAGAAGAGCCTGTTTCAACCCTATCAGCTACAGAGCAGATGCTAATCTATGGGGATGGCACAGTCACAGATGTACCAGAAGCTTGCGTAGGATGTCCTGCAGTTCAGTCATGTAACAGGGTCATACGGAGAAAGACTGATGCTAAGAGAGGGTCCTAGTTGTGACAAAGAGTCTTTTAGCAGATGAGTTGGTTGGAGCATTCTTTGGTGTCGGAAGTGTTGGTGAGAAGAAACCCACCACGCCATTATCGTATGTAAAAAAGCTCACAATACCGTATGTGTATCAAGTCACTGATCTCCCCGAGGAGGATATGGTCAGACAATTTGCCTATCTCATAGAGGGTTTTGAAGATGAGGGGGATTTCATTGTAGATGTTGATTTGTATACATTCAGGGAAATTACTGAAGAAGATACACCCCTGATTCCCGATATTGACCATTCACACAGTCTCTATCATCTAGTGGATGGAACTCAATATCAATACTTCAAAACTCAGCAGACCGCACCAATCAGTATGTGCTTTACTACTAGAGGTAGTGATGGAAAGCAACATCTCACACAGAGTATGTTTCATCTCTTCACTTCACTTATGTCACGAATCGCTGTTGGTCAGGTAGAACACCTATCATCCCATTGTGACAGTATCATCTTTTGTCAGGACGATCCTGCTTTGGGACTTGTCATTGAGATGTTAAATCAGAATAAGATTCCTGGACTCTCGCTATCACGTATCATGCAAGCAACCGAATCAGTCTATCCACCAAACGTGATTCCCGCGTTCCACTATTGTGATGATTGGAGAAATTTAGAGATTGTAGGACAACATATCCTATGGGAGGGTCCTCCTAAGTTAGCTCACATTGATGTTGTTTCATATAACCCTGCAATTGATTCAGAGCAGGCTGAGAAGCTGAATTCATTTTTGGAGAGAGGTGGAGGGCTTGCTCTAGGAGTCCTGCCAAATGTGGACAATGCATACACAAAACCAGTTAGAGAGACCCTTGTCGAACGATTGCACAATACACTTGGTGAATTCATTAAAAGTGGCGTAAGTCCAGATCTATTAGAACAAACTTCAATGATATCCACTCAATGCGGACTCTCAAGAGCAAGTACTAAACTAACACGTGAGATTCATGAGTCAAGTTCTGAGTTTCCAACAATTTTTGAAGACATAATGCGAGAGTTCCGTTAATTCTCGAATCATTCATCGTCTACTGTACATTCCATTTGGATATGCTTAAGTGTAGGACAGATTGCAAGAATTCCATTCTTTGGCGGTGAATGTCATGGGAGAAGAAAATAAAGAACCGGGTCCAGTGATGAAGTTCATACAGGACTATCGTTTCAAGATGCTTATTCCAGAGTTACTCGTAGTGTTTGCTCTGTGGTATCTAGTTCCACAGTCACTTACTGGAAATATCTACACAGGATTCGGAATCCTACAATATGTGATGCAACCTGTATTCTTTATACCAAGTGGTATTTTGGCATTCATCACAGCATTTACACTACATGGAATCTATCCTTTGGATAACTATCACGAGGGAAAGATACCTGAATTGCCAAAGGCCGCAGTTGTAATGATTGCAGTTTCATTCATTCTACTACCCTGGCTCGTTCTTATGCAGATGATAGGATACTACATGACTGAGGCAACAGAGTATATCAGCCGCAATCCATTCTGGGAGAGAATTGAGAGTATTGGAGACCTGTTCTTCTATGCAGGAGCAATATTCTTTGTTGGGCTTCAGTGGTGGTTGCTAATTCCCGTATTCTTCTTGAGTCAAGCTGTAGATGGTATTCACAAGGTTGCACATCATGAAACATCACATGAGGGAATTACCACATTCTTCTACTTCCTCTGGCCAATTACAATGCCATTATTCTTTGATCCTATTGAGATCATGGCCATGGCAGCGTTGGCTATACCAGCATTCGCGTTCTACAGCTACATCAGACCATACTATACCTACGTGACTGCGGTTCACACGTTCACATTTGCAATGCTTGTGATCGTCACAATGACTTTGACTATAATGGGTGTAACTATGCCATTGTTAGAATATTGGCAACCGGGTGCCATACCTGGAGGTCGTCCTCCAGTTCCAGCCCCGTGGTGGTGAGGTGGATAAAATGACAAATTGGACTAACAAATGGGTTGTAATGCTTCTGCTTGGAATCATCATTCAAGTAATAGCCTATCCAATGATCTGGCTGTTTGACATCTATGCCACAGCATTCTCCAATGAATACGGGTTCAGTGTATTCCTGATTGGCATGTTATCGTTGGTCGTTCAGATCGGAGGATTTTACACAATCATGTCAAAGACTAAAGATGCAGATCCTGCAATATACGGTCAGGGTCGACCATTCAAACACAAGCTCAGAGAAGAGGACGAAGAAGAAGCTACAAGAAAGCCAACCTTTGATGGTTCCGATCAATCAGCTTACGAATAGATAGAGTGATTTCATGAGGAGGCTCTTAGTTGACCTCCTCATAGTGCTCCTTCAATTTCAACGCCAATAGTTGCGCTAGATGTTGGAAGTCACTCTTTGAGATACTGGGGACGCTGCTTGTTCTTGATGGTATGTCGAATCGTGCCACTAGTACAGTGACATCTTCATCCATTGAGTATTCAATCATCGCAGGGTATGATGTCTTCAAAGTGAATCGTTTTGCATATTTACTGACTGTAGGACCTTTGTAAATTGTACCTACTAGATACGGATAGTCAAAACCTGAATGTGATACTTGTACTTGAACAGATACTGTTTCAGGAAGATCCTTGACATATGTCTTAATCTCAGAAGATATTATTGTCTGAAAACCAGATCGTGTTCCAATCTCCACAAAAGCACCAGCTCTTAGATCTGAAACCTCAGCTAGTGCTTGTGCATACTCAAAGACACTTCCAGTTTCGAGTGGTTTGAAGAACTCTTTTTTGTCAATGGATGCTGCTCGAAAAGCCACGTAGTATGCACCAAGACCAACACCGCCGTATACAATGGCAATCATCAGAATCGAATCATAGGGCTCTCCTAGAAGAGGTCCTGATAAGAGTGAGAATAAAACGGCTAGGAATCCACTAGC